>JABIUH010000148.1 GCA_018701055.1 Woeseia sp.
CGAATCCACAGGCGCACTAGAACGCCGCATGCGAGTTGAGCTACCGGCTGAACGGATTGAAAAAGAAGTCGAAAATCGACTCAAGCGGGTTGGTAAAACGGCCAAAATTAAAGGATTTCGGCCAGGAAAAGTGCCGCCGAAGGTCATCCGTCAGCACTATGGTCCCCAGGTTCGGCAAGAGGTGCTATCCGACCTCATGGGCCAAAGCTACCGGGACGCGGTTCAGCAGGAAAATCTCAGTCCGGTTGCGCAACCACAAATCGAACCGGACGTTACGGGTGGAAGTGATGCATTCGCCTATACGGCGACTTTTGAGGTGCTGCCTGACGTCCAATTGAAAGCACTGGACGAGATTGAAGTGACGGTGCCCGATGTCGAAATCAATGAATCTGATAGTGACGAAATGCTGGATAACTTGCGTCGCCAGAAAGCTGAGTGGAAGACCGTTGAGCGCGCGTCGACTGAAGGTGATCGCGTCATCGTAGATTTCGAAGGCAAACTTAAAGGCGAACTCTTCGAAGGTGGCCAGGGCACCGAGGTTCCTGTGGTGCTTGGCGAGGGACAAATGCTGCCGGACTTTGAGAAGGCACTATTTGAACTATCCGCTGATGATGAGAAGAGCTTCAAAGTGAAGTTTCCTAAGGAATATCAGGCCGAAGAATTACGGGATAAGAAGGTCGATTTTTCGATCAAAGTGCATCGAGTTGAAGAACAGGAATTGCCACCGCTCGACGACAGCTTAGCGGTCGCCTACGGCGTGGAAGAAGGCGGTCTGGATAAGTTACGAGCAGACGTCAAAGAAAACATGGCGCGGGAAGCTGAACAAAAAGTGCGCAGTGACGTGCGCGAGCAGGCGATGACTGCGCTGCTTGAGGCTAATCCTCTGGATGTTCCGGAAGCGATGGTCCAGCAGGAGGCTCATTCAATGCAGCACGAGGCAATGCGGCAGTATGGCATTGAAGATCATAGTCAGGCGCCACCCATTGAAAACTTCAAGGAAAGCGCGGCAAAGCGTGTCCAATTGAGTCTGCTCATGCGACAAATTATCGATGATAACAACATCGAAGTTGACCAGAATAAAATGCGCGAACGCATCGAGCAAATGTGCGCGGGCTATGAGAATCCGGCAGAAATCGTCAATACTTACCTAAGTAATCCACAGATCATGCAGCAGATCCAACCGATGGTTTTGGAAGAGCAAGCGGTTGCATGGCTGATTGAAAACGGTAAGGAAAAACACGAGAAAATCAGCTTCAAAGAGTTTATGAAGCCCAGTGGTCAGAACATTAGTTGATAAATTGAATGACCGTCGACAGAGCTGGCTCAATTGGCCTACAGCTGACCAAACGCCAAAAACTGTCGACTTAGGGCCCAATTAGGTAGCGGCTTCGAAAGACCGTCGAAAATGACGGCGCAACTCGCAAAAAGACGATTGGCTTCAAGGAAAAGCAGAGGCCACCGACGTAGAATGATGACAACAGAGATAAAACAGGAAACTCCATGAGCGCAAAAGCACTAAATCTGGTCCCGATGGTCGTCGAGCAGACGGCTCGCGGTGAACGATCCTACGATATTTATTCGCGGTTGTTGAAGGATAGGCTGATTTTCATTGTCGGGCCGGTAGAAGATCAAATGGCGAACTTGATCGTGGCACAGTTGCTGTTTTTGGAGTCAGACAACGCCGATAAAGATATTCAGCTTTATATAAATTCACCTGGCGGTTCGGTGACAGCGGGACTGTCCATCTACGACACGATGCAATTCGTTAATTGTGATGTTTCGACCATTTGTATCGGGCAGGCGGCCAGTATGGGCGCGCTGCTATTGGGTGGTGGCGCCAAAGGCAAGCGTTACGCGCTGCCACATTCGCGCGTTATGGTGCACCAACCGAGCGCTGGATATCAGGGTCAAGCGACGGACATCGACATTCACGCTAAAGAGGTCCTTGAGTTGAAAAGACAACTCAATGAAATAATGGCGAAAAGTACGGGTCAACTAGTAGAGAAGATCGAAAAGGACCTTGAACGGGACAATTTCATGAGCGGGCCCGAAGCCGTCGATTATGGGCTGATTGACACTGTTCTAGGAAATCGGACCGAAATGGCGGCTTCCAAGAAGAATGATTCCAAGTAAAATCAGTGGTTTATCGCCACTTATATTTGCATTTGAGACTTGGCACTTTGCACGCTGTAATCGTGCGTGTTATATAATGTGCTTACTACACAAGTCGTCGTAAAAGATTGATTTTGAAAGCAGAGGCAGGCACATATGAGCGATGACGCTCGAGGCAAAAGCGAGGATGGAAAACTCCTCTATTGTTCTTTTTGCGGCAAAAGCCAGCATGAGGTTCGCAAGTTAATTGCGGGCCCATCCGTATTCATCTGCGATGAATGCGTTGAGCTTTGTAATGACATTATTCGCGAAGAACTTGAAGATGCCGGTGATGCGGGCCATGACAAGTTACCGAAGCCCCAAGAAATTAACGTTATTCTCGATGAGTATGTGATTGGCCAAAAGCGTGCAAAGAAAGTGCTTTCTGTTGCCGTCTACAACCACTACAAACGCCTGGAAGATCGTGCCGGTGATCGCAAAGACGATATCGAACTTTCCAAGAGCAATATCTTGCTGATCGGGCCAACAGGCTGCGGTAAGACCTTGTTGGCTGAGACGCTTGCGCGCCTATTGAATGTACCTTTTACCATTGCCGATGCAACGACGCTCACCGAAGCCGGATATGTTGGTGAAGACGTCGAAAATATTATTCAGAAGCTTTTGCAGAAATGCGATTACGATGTCGACAAAGCGCAAACGGGCATTGTTTACATTGATGAAATTGACAAGATTTCGCGTAAGTCTGACAACCCGTCAATTACACGTGACGTGTCAGGTGAGGGCGTTCAGCAGGCTTTGCTGAAGCTAATTGAAGGCACGATCGCATCGGTTCCACCACAGGGCGGTCGCAAGCATCCGCAACAGGAATTCTTGCAGGTCGATACCGGCAACATCCTCTTTATCGTCGGTGGCGCATTCGCAGGCCTTGAAAAGATCATCCAGGATCGCTCGTCCAAGAGCGGAATTGGTTTCGTCGCGGAGGTCAAGACAGAACGTGACGAGCAAAACGTCGGTGAACTTTTGCTCGAGGTTGAGCCTGAAGATCTAATTAAATTTGGTCTGATCCCTGAGTTTGTCGGTCGCTTGCCGGTCGTCGCAACGCTCGAGGAATTGGATGAGGATGCGCTTGTCAGCATTCTGCAGGAGCCGAAAAACGCGCTGACAAAACAATACCGAAAGCTCTTTGATATGGAAGGTGTTGAGCTCGAATTTCGTGATGACGCGCTGCGCGCGATTGCCCAACGGGCAATGAAGCGGAAAACCGGTGCTCGTGGCCTGAGAACCATTTTGGAAAGCGTACTGCTCGATACTATGTATGACTTACCGTCATCAGCAACGGCTAAGAAGGTGGTCTTGGATGAGGCTGTCGTTACTGGCGAGACGAAGCCATATGTCATTCATGAATCGGAAGAGCCACCGACCGTCAATATCGAACAGCAGGAACGCCAGGCCGGCTCCGACCATTAGTTCGGGGGTCGGAGTTGAGCTTCGACCTATAATTTTAAGTTCGTCTCTTTTAACTTGGGTAAAGAGACGCGCGAAAAACGATCAGGTTAACGTCAGCTGACTCATGACGTGATGCCATTGGCCGGCGATTCGTGGGTTTAGGTCTTTTGATCAGCGACGTTAGGCTATCGGCCCGCTATTTTGGGCTGGGTCTTTTTTGTGATCTTTCTTGCTTGATAAAAGCGGCATCGGACGCATGTCCCGCTACTTACAAGCGAACTACCCATTAAAACGTGCGACACATAACCGTCGTACGCCCTAGGGCAAGCAAGGAATCGATCAGTGTCTGAAGAAGAACTATCAATTGAAAGCGAATTGGATGAACAGCTGGATGAAGTGAAGGGCATACCGGTCCTGCCGTTGCGGGACGTAGTGGTTTACCCGCACATGGTCATTCCATTGTTTGTTGGGCGCGAAAAATCCATCGTTGCGCTCGATCGTGCCATGAATAGCGGCAAGAAGATCCTGCTGGTCGCACAGCAGACGGCGGATATGGATGATCCCGGTCCTGAGAATTTATACGACGTGGGCACCCTCGCGACAATTCTACAACTGCTTAAACTTCCCGACGGAACCGTAAAGGTATTAGTCGAGGGCGGCGATCGAGCAAGCGTCGATGAACTTTTCGTTACTGATCACTTTTCTGCCGAAATTACGGTGCTCGAAGAAGAAAATCGGCACGAAGAACGCGAAGTGGATGTGTTGGTCCGTTCGATCATTGCGCAGTTCGAGCAATACGTAAAACTGAATAAAAAGGTGCCGCCCGAAATCCTGACGTCATTGTCAGGAATCAATGAGGCGGGCCGATTGGCGGATACCGTCGCGGCACATATGGCACTAAAACTGGCCGAGAAACAACGAGTCCTGGAAATTCAGGACGTCAAAGTCCGACTTGAACAAATCTTGGGCATCATCGAGGGCGAGATCGATGTACTGCAGATTGAGAAACGGATTCGCGGCCGCATTAAGCAACAAATGGAAAAAAGCCAACGCGAGTACTATTTGAATGAGCAGATGAAAGCCATTCAAAAAGAGTTAGGGGAAATGGAAGACGCGCCCAACGAGCTGGCTGATCTCGAAAACAAAATTGAAAAAGCGGGCATGACCAAAGAGGCCAAGGAAAAGGCCACGTCCGAGTTGAACAAGCTCAAGTTGATGTCGCCGATGTC
>JABIUH010000349.1 GCA_018701055.1 Woeseia sp.
ATTACTTTTGACGCTGGCGGCATTTCGCTCAAACCCGGCGCCGGCATGGATGAAATGAAATACGACATGTGTGGTGCTGCATCGGTCATTGCCACGATGTCGGTTGTCGCTAGTTTGAAGCTGCCGATCAATCTGACCGTTGTTGTACCGGCCTGCGAAAACATGCCCAGCGGCACCGCGACACGACCTGGCGACATCATTACGAGCATGTCGGGCAAAACGATCGAAGTTCTCAATACGGATGCTGAAGGTCGATTAGTTCTCTGCGATGCACTAACGTATTCGCGGCGATTCAAACCTGAAGTAATCATTGACGTTGCGACCTTAACGGGCGCCTGCGTCATCGCATTGGGCCATCACCGGACTGCGGTGATGAGCACAAATGACGAATTGACCGGAGAGATTACCGCTGCGGGCATCGCAGCAGACGATCGCGCCTGGCCACTACCGGTCGGAGACGAGTACGAGACGCAACTTAAAAGTAATTTCGCGGATCTCGCCAATATTGGCGGACGCGAAGGTGGTGCTGTCACAGCGGCAACATTCCTCAGCAAGTTCACCACCGGCCTCAATTGGGCACATTTGGATATTGCAGGCACCGCCTGGAAGTCTGGCGGCGCGAAAGGGGGCACCGGACGTCCCGTGCCGATGTTAACCGAACTCATTCTGCGTCGCAGCCGTGCGATTCCGTAGTCCGGGCTAGACCAGTGTCCAAGGTCGACTTCTACGTGTTGCGAGATCGTGGCGAGCTTGCGCGTCAGCAGTTCGCCTGCAAGCTCGCTGAGAAAGCCTACCGACTCGAAAATAGCGTGCATATTCAAGTTGCTGATCAGGCGAGCGAAAAAACACTTGATGAGCTCTTGTGGACTTTTCGGGACGGCAGTTTTGTTCCTCATGAGGTGCTCGCAAGCAGCGGCGCTAGCCCACACGTCCCGGTGACGATCGGTTACGACAAGTTGCCCGAGAAAGAACCAGACCTGCTGATCAACTTAGGCAATACCATCCCTGACAATGCCGCTGCTTTTCCGCGGGTTGCGGAAGTTGTAACCTCCGATGATGACAGCCTGGCTCAATCGCGGCAGCGATTCGTAGAGTATCGAGACAAGGGACATTCGCTCGATACCCACAAATTATAAATTGCCGAAAGTATTACGGATAAGTCAGAATTTCATTTACGAACGAAGCAAGAAACGCTATGGAAAAATCCTACCGCCCTAAAGATATAGAGCAACGCCACTACCAACGTTGGGAAGAAAACGGATGGTTTGCGCCGAGTGGCGCCGGCAATCCGTATTGCATTGTGATTCCGCCACCGAACGTCACGGGCACTTTGCACATGGGTCATGCGTTCCAGGACACAATAATGGATGCACTTACACGTTACCACCGCATGAGCGGTGATAACACGTTGTGGCAACCGGGTATGGATCACGCAGGAATCGCGACGCAAATGGTGGTGGAACGCCAGCTTGAAGCTGCCGGCACGTCGCGCAAGGAACTCGGGCGGGACCGATTCAATGAGCGGGTATGGCAGTGGAAAGGTGAATCCGGCGGGCAAATTGCCAATCAACTCCGTCGTATGGGCTCATCCCTTGATTGGGAACGTGACCGCTTCACAATGGACGAGGGATTGTCCGAGGCCGTTATGAAAGCCTTCGTCACGCTTTACGATGAGAAACTAATTTATCGCGGCAAACGCCTGGTTAACTGGGACCCTAAATTTCACACGGCGATATCTGATCTTGAGGTACTACAAAGCGAAGAGGCCGGGAGCCTGTGGCATTTTCGATATCCACTCAAATCTGGCGATGGCTATTTAGTCGTAGCAACCACCCGGCCGGAAACGATGCTAGGCGACAGCGCTGTCGCAGTGCACCCGGAGGATGAACGTTACAAACACCTCATCGGCCAGGAAATCGTTCTACCGATTGTTGGGCGCCTAATCCCGATCATCGCCGACGACTATGTAGATCCTGAATTTGGCACCGGTTGCGTAAAAATAACGCCCGCGCACGACTTCAACGATTACGAAATTGGCAAACGTCACCAACTGCCCGAGCACAACATCTTCGATGACAACGCGGCAATCAACGAGTCGGCACCGGAAAAATACCG
>JABIUH010000176.1 GCA_018701055.1 Woeseia sp.
CGATTACGCGCCCCAAGATGACAAACGATTGCGTTTGTCTTAAGAAATTCCGCCTATTTATCGACCGCCAAATCTGCCTCAGCCGCTACCACGCCAAATGCCGACCATCCATCAGTGGCAAGCATCTGTTCGAGCATTTCTTTCGCTTTCGGGAGATCGTCCATGTAGTAATGCCAGTTGGACGCGCCATACATTATCGCAGCGCCCGCGGGGCTATCTTCGTTATCACCGATCAGTTCGGCGAGCGTCAGCTCGCCTTTGTAGAACAAACACAAATTATGATACGACATGTTTTCAATAACATTCATGTCTGCAGTAATGACATCCAGAACCTCTGCCGCAGCCTCAGGATCTCCCTTTCGCTGCAAAATCATATAAAGCCAATGTGTGGTCGACACGCGATTATCATCATTGCGGCCGGAGTCGAAACCGTTTTTATAAGCCCGATAGGCATTGTCCCAATCTTGCTTCAAATAATAGGCAAGGCCCAAGTGATACCAAATATTGCCGTGCAAACTACTGACCGGAATATTCAGCGCGTTTGGAAGACCATCTGGTTCGACCTCATTGTCAGTGCCTTCAATGAGTTCGGCTGCTTGCTCCAAATCCTGTATGGCTCGATCAAACTCCCTAATCGATACGTAGCGATGACCACGATGACGGTACATTCTGGCGTCCAGTGGATGCGTCTCGATCCCCTCTGAAAAAATCTCAATCGCGCCTCTGTAGTCGCCCGTATACGCAGTTCGACGGCCATACCAAATGATATTGTCAGCATCGCTTGGATCGCTATCGTAGTCAGCTCTGGCTGTCGCCAAGCGACCAAGCGCTCCCTGAGCAGGTGCAGCTGCATACAATGGTTGACCGGTCAACGATAAAGCCTGCGCACCGTCGGGCACCTCCGGCAAGTTCTGCGCCCACGATGCGGCAGCGAAAAATATCGTCGCGGCAAGCATTGATCGACAGTTATTCCTCATTGGGACTCTCCAGAAACTTTCCGCGTTAGAATCTCTAATCTTTCTGTCACGGCATCCAATACTTCTGCCGCGATTTCAATTTGTGTTCCAACTTTCTCGTATTCGCGTTGCTCGATTGACTCACGAACGCCCGGTATCGTCTTAACGCCGTAGCCAGTGTAAAACCCCGGGGCATAAATATGATGCTTATACCAAGGCCGTCCGTCGAGACCTTCGTCCCGAGTGAGTAGTCTCTCGCTGGTATATAAGAGATTGTTAATCTCAGCACTGGAGACATTGCTGGTCGTGACCGCTGCATGAAATTCGGCCGCGGCAGAGTGCATTCGGTTCAGTGCATTTTTGAGAGGCGCGAAACTAAAATGCGGAACCGGCGACTTCATTGTTGGCGGGCCAAACGATTTGTAAGGATTCAGCGCCGCAGCATAGGATCCTTTTTCGATCATTTCATTTTCGCGTTCGGTTTGCGTCCGCATCGTGTCCGCCAGTTCCTCGATCTCAGACACATAAAGGACCACGTTGTCAGCAAGACCACGAAAATCAAACGGCAGTCGTTGCGCGTTGGCAAGTCTCAGCGTCGCACGACCAGCAACTTTTGCGAGCGTCGCGCCGTAAACAAGACCTGGGTCTTTGAACTTAGTGAAATGTTCGTATGTGTCGTACAGCGTGTGATAACTGCCGTCAGCCGCCTCGCCGCCAAAACCGAGGTTCACTGAGGCAATGCCCATATGCTGAAGAAATGGCGTGTAGTCTGAGCCTGATCCCAGCGGCGATATTCGGAGATCGTCACGACTTTTAGCGTCGCTACGCATTTTCGGATCCCCGTTAATTTCTAAGAACGCGCGCCTTCGCTCCTTCAGTGAAATATCCATGCGAGGGTCAGAAACGTCATCGGCCACTTCATTCAGGTACTGTTCGAGTACGTGACTGCCGCCTATACCTAAAAACCCACGGCTACTGCCGTCCGTATTAATGTAGGCGATTGCATGCTCATTCAGCTCATCCGCATGATGTTCAACCCACTCGGTCGAACCAATCAAACCGGGCTCTTCTGCATCCCACGCAGCGTAAATAATTGTGCGTGTCGGCCTTTTTCCAGACCTCGCCAATTCTGCAACTGCGCGAGCCTCTGCCAACATTGCGATTTGGCCTGACAACGGGTCTGATGCGCCGTGGTTCCAGCCGTCGTGGTGATTACCGCGGATTACCCATTCGTCCGGATACTGGCTACCTTCCAGCCGCGCGATAACGTTGTAGGCGGTTACCATGTTCCAGTGAAATTCCGCTTTCATGCGTACCCGCGCCGGACCAGGACCCAAGTGATAAGTAATCGGTAGCCCACCGCGCCACTCCGGAGGGACAACTTCTCCACCCATCGCGCGGAGCAAAGGCAACGCATCTCGGTAAGAAATCGGCAGGACAGGGATTTTTGTAATTGTCGGTGCGTTTTCTCGTTTCAACCGTCGAGCGCCCTCTGTTGCACCCCGGCCCGGCGTCAGGACATCACCGGGATACGTCGGCATGTCCATCACTGAGCCGCGTTGCACGCCACTTTCATGCTTAAAAGGTCCATTCGGATATACGTCGCCGGCACCGTAACCGTCATCAATCGGATCTGAGTAGATAATTGTGCCGATGGCACCTTTCTCACCCGCCAGCTTAGGTTTGATTCCGCGCCAAGAACGACCGTACTTCGCGATGGCGATCTTGCCCGTCACATCAATGCCGTAGCGCTCCAAAACCTCGTAATCTGCTGGCATACCGTAGTTGACGAACACCAACTCAGCTTCAACTTCACCGTCGCGTGAAAAGGCGTTGTACGGTGGCAGCAAGCCCTCACGCCTTTCGGTACTCGGGTCTTCAGAGAGAGAGTCTTCGGTCAATGATGCTGTAAATTTGGTTGGTGCGACTAACTCGACTTCACGGGTCTTGGGCATCGGCAACAGAATTTCATAGGCTGCGATCTCCGTGTCGTAACCCCACGACGTCAACAATTCAGCAATATACTCAGCATTCTTTTTACTCGCAGGCGAGCCCACGTGGTGTGGCAGGGTCGACATGACTCTCAGCCATTCGTCCATTTTTTCCGCATCGATGAGACCGTCGAATTCCGCCTCTAGAGTCTTTTGTGCGGCGCTCGAATCCGCGTCGAAACCCAATATGTTTGAATCTGCGTAAGTTCCACCACTAACAGCGAATAGTGCCAGCACTAAAAGTCTCATGGACATCCCCAATTTCTTATTTGTATTTTTTACGAGTATTTTTTTGATCCACCAACCGGACCAATGCGCGACTACTCGATATTACATTGTCGTCAGCATTGCTCGGAGTTCTTCCAGCCGATGGGTAATTTTTTCTTGTTGCTCACTTCCAATTCGCAGCAGTAGTTTTTGACCGCCCGAAAGCGCCTCGAGCTCAGGATCGCTAAATTCGTACAACACGTGAGGCCGTACCAGTTCGATCGGACCAGTGATCTTGGGCGTCGACAGAAGGTGATCGACGACCTCAACAAGTCGATCGTTAAAGTATCCGTCGGGATAGCCAAGCGCTACATAGGCACTTTGGAACAGCGGATAAAAGCGGCGATACAGATCCATTGCTTCATTTAAGTCAACAGTCTCCGACAGGCCGACTAATTCTTCGTAGCGTGAAAAGTTACCAGGAGACATGTGGAACTCTCCGCTTTCATCTTGCCCACCAATTTGAAACTGCCCGGTAACATCGGTCAACGGGCGAATCCGTCCTGGAATTTCGGCGCGCGGCAAACTATCTACGGTCGCGACAAATCGTTCGATGATTCCTGAGGCCGCCAGAAACTGATCCATCGATTCACCGAATATGTCGACGATCCCAAGCCTAAAATAGGCGTCGCTTTCGTGCAGACTTGGCATTGGCACTAACGCCGGTTTTTCTCCGGGCTCAACCATCATATTCGAGACAAGATGGCGCGGCCCAGATGATGACGGGGCTTCCTCAGGAACAGTCACTGATGAGGGTGCAACCGACGGCGGCGGTGGGGAAACCTGCAGTCGGTAATACCACAACACGCCAGCGACACCGATCGCGAGAAGCACCGGGATTAACCATTGCGTGGTCTGTCGTTGCATTTCACCTACCTGCCATTTACTAACCGAGTGGCACCGAACCGTCGGTGGTCATCTGGAGCATTATAGTATGACTGAAACGGCAGCAGACGGTTCTAATGTTACGGCATATACTCGCTATTCGAGCGCACGCGCTGCTATGCTGACTTTATCCAAGACTAACCGAAACTCATCCCCGGAATTATGGCGTGAAACCACATTACTTATTGATTTTATTACCTATATTATTGTGCGCATGTAATGATCAGGCTAGCTCCAAATCGACACAAGCTGCCCCGAGTATCGATGCACTGACACAGGAGTATCTATTCCTCGAATTGAGCATGGGGACACACGATGACGGCCACGTTGACGCCTATTTCGGGGCCGAGACGATTCGTGAGGCCGCCAACCGGGAGCAATTGTCGCTAGTGGACATCGCCTCGCGCAGTCAACAACTACGAGGCGAACTTGAGGCCCAGCATGACCGTCCAGACGTCAACATAGAGCCAGCGCGACTTGACGGCTTATTGGGTCGCCTGACCGCGTTGGAAACACGTGTTGCGCTAAAACAAGGTAAGTCTTTTTCGTTCGATGATGAATCGGTGCGCCTGTTCGGTGCCGCCGCGCCCGATCACGATGCCGCCCACTTCCAAGTCATTCTGGATGAAATTGATCACCTCATCGGCGGTGAAGGGAACCTTGCGCAGCGCGTCAACGATTTTCGCGATCAGTTTGTGCTACCACGCGAGAGGTTAAGTGTCGTTTTCGACGCCGCGATAAACGAGTGTCGTCGCCGCACTTTGCAATACATCGCATTACCCCACAATGAGTCTTTTAGCATCGAATATGTCAATGACAAACCGTGGTCCGGTTACAACTGGTATCAGGGCAGCGCGCAAAGTTTGATTCAAATCAATACAGATCTGCCAATTTATATAAGTCGCGCCGTTGATCTTGGCTGCCATGAAGGATACCCAGGACATCATACGTTTAATGCTTTGTTGGAAAAAAACCTGGTGCAAGAAAAAGGATGGAACGAATTTTCTATCTATCCGCTTTTTAGCCCACAATCACTGATCGCAGAAGGCAGTGGTAACTACGGCATTGAGCTTGCGTTTCCGGACAACGAACGCATAACTTTCGAAAAAGATGTTTTGTTTCCACTCGCTGGCCTGGATGCCGCTGAGGCCGATCGTTATTACCAACTACAGGCACTCATAACCAAACTCGAATATTCGGGCAACGAAGCGGCACGCGATTACTTGAATGGCACCATTGATCGAGACCAAGCAGTACAGTGGATGGTCGACTACTCATTAAGCTCCCCAGAGCGAGCCAGAAAACACACAGAGTTTTTTGATGCCTATCGTAGCTACGTTATTAATTACAACCTGGGCAAGGATCTTGTGCGCGATTACGTGGAACTAGATACAAGCGATGCGGCCGCACGGTGGGCCAGGTTTGAAGCATTGCTGTCCTCTCCCATTACAGCTGCAACTTTGGACTTAGACGGATCGTAGCTGCATGGACACCGCACTACTCGTTAGCCTGATTGGATTCGCATTTATATCGACTGGTACACCCGGGCCCAATAACTTACTGCTCATGTCTTCAGGAGCACTGTTCGGATGGAGGCGGACAATGCCGCACCTCAGCGGTGTCTTATTGGGATTTGCGGTGATCAACACTTCCGCCGTATTCGGCTTGGGCACCGTAGTCGACCAGTGGCCATGGCTACTGACCTTGGTGCGTATTGGTGGGGCTAGTTGGCTCGCCTGGTTATCAGTGCGTTTTTTCCGGGCGGCATTTGCGCACAGCAGTGACGGGGATAAAACCGAAACTGCGCTTATTTCTCGTCCATTTCGATTCATGGAGGCGGTATTTTTTCAATGGATCAACCCCAAGGTTATTGTGACGACCCTCTCAGCCGCTGGCGCTTACATCGCTATTGCTGGCCTGGCCTGGCAACGGGCGATAATCATCGTCAGCGTGTTTTTGGTCGCGGGATTGATCACCTGTTCAGCCTGGATGATCGCAGGAGACGCATTAAATCGCAGTATGACAACGAGTCGCGCCGCACCCTTCGTAAACGCTGCGATGGGCATGCTAATCGTTGTAACCTCACTCTATATACTGATCGACTAGGCCACGGATCGACTAGAGCAATGAACCCAACGGATTTTCAAGAACAAGCTGACCTACTGTGCCGCACCTGTCGTCGCTTCGGCGAATGCGGTTGGTGCCGAGCAACCGGTGGAAACTTTTCACTCAGAATCGATGCAACGCACTGCCTGATCACGCAGTCTGGCAAAGACAAGTCCGAATTGACCCGCGACGATCTGATGATTTGTGATCTTGACGGTCAGGGCACGTCCCCTGACTGTCGACCATCTGCGGAAACGCCTCTACACACTCAATTGTATCGATTGGATGACTCCATCGGCGCTATCATGCATACACACTCTGTCCATTCGACTCTCCTCTCGATGCATGGAAACTCGAACATAAAATTTTCCGGATATGAGATGCAAAAAGCCCTAGACGGCGTTCACTCTCATGAAGAAACCGTAACCATACCGATCTTCGACAACGATCAGAACCTCCCTCGCCTGGCGCAGCTCGTCGCAACCGCGTGGCGCGAGAACACTATTTCCGCCCCCGGATTTTTAGTCCGCGGACACGGTCTATATGCGTGGGGCGCTGATTGTCAGGCTGCGCAAAGACACGTCGAAGGGTTCGAATTTTTGTTTGCGTGCCGCTGGCAAGAAAAGCTGGCGGGATTGGCATGACAATTAAAGCAATAGTCACCGACATCGAAGGTACGACCAGTTCCATTGAATTTGTGCACGACGTACTGTTTCCATATGCGAGTCATGAACTGCCGGGGTTTGTAAAAGAATGTAGCGAACACCCCGTAATTACGAAATTGCTGGACGATGTTCGTCGCGAAGCAGACGAAGCGGACGCCACAATTGATCGCATCGCCGAGATACTGCAGAGCTGGATTGATACCGATCGAAAAGTCAGCTCACTGAAGGAATTGCAAGGCCACGTATGGCGACGTGGCTACGAGCGTGGCGACTTTACCGGACACGTGTATGACGACGCCGCGGACCGACTGCGACGTTGGTCAAAGTTAGGGGTGGACCTCTACGTTTACTCCAGCGGGTCAGTTGAAGCGCAGAAACTATTATTCGGTTTCAGCGATGCCGGTGATCTTCGCCCCATTTTTAGAGGTTACTTCGATACACGGATTGGCCACAAGAAAGAAGTTGAATCTTACGCGGCAATTGTAGAAACCATTGACTTGCATGCATCTGAAATACTGTTTCTTTCGGATATCGTCGAAGAACTCGATGCCGCCGCAAAAGCAGGAATGCAGACCGTACAATTGGTTCGACAGGACGATGTTGTTGTAGGGTCGCATACCGTCGCGACAAACTTCGACGAAATTTTGTTGAACGTCCGCGAATAACAAAGAGAGTTATTAACACAATGAGTCAGCTAACTATCTATGCAGACAATAGTCCCGAATCGCCACTATTGAGCAGCGAAGACATTGCAGTCATTACCGACGAACTCGGCCAAATAGGCATTCAGATAGAGCGTTGGAAGGCGGGTCAGGCGTTAGCCCCTGACGCAGAAAATGAATCAATATTGGCTGCTTACAAAGGCGATATTGATCGATTGGTATCAGAACGTGGTTATCAAACCTGGGATGTCGTCAGCATGAATGCTGATCATCCCGAGAAAGATGCGTTTCGGCACAAGTTTTTGAACGAACATACGCATGCGGAAGACGAAGTTCGTTTTTTTGTGCGTGGACAAGGTCTGTTTATCATTCACGCCGAGAAAAAAGTCTACGCGATGCTGTGCGAGAAGGACGATTTGATATCGGTACCGGCGAACACCAAACATTGGTTCGATATGGGGCCCAACCCGGCGTTCACCGCGATTCGTTTATTCAACGATCCCGCAGGCTGGGTAGCAAACTTTACCGGCGACGAAATCGCCGCCGACTTTCCGATGCTGGAAAACTAACGGACTACGTGCCGCGTCCTTTTGTTTTGACTCGCACAACCGGATCTAGCGTACCAACGCCTACAACCTCAATGCTGTACTTATAATTCTTGATGTCTTGGTCGTCCTCTACGCACACACGGTACGAGTTGCCGCCTGGGCTACCTTCGCCCTTCTTAATCTAGCCATTCATCATCAGACTCGACCCCTTCTATAATTACTTCTATACCGGCGCCGCCTTTGATTTCATACACAATGACATCACCTTGCTCAACATTTAGCACCGAACGATTTACTTTTATTTTCTGATTTTTTTGAATTCGATTTTCACTGTTCTTAGTTTTGCATCCGCGCAACCGTTAGTTAATGGCACTGGCGGCGCACAACCCGCCATTGCCCACATGAGGCTAGAAATTAAAGCAACTTTTTTTCATTTCGTTCTCCTAGTCGTTTTCATGCCATATTTAACTATCGAGGTTGAGGATAGTTGGATCCGAACAAGTCGTGCGGCAACCGCGTTTGTGAAACGCTTGCATGACAGGAGGATGTTCAGTTCGGTCGCCGAGCGCGTGGCGAATCTCGCTTATCGAATGACTCAGGGACTCTTTGCAAGTATCAGCGCTGCCCCAGACCCGTTGCAGCAATTCACCCCGGGGAACTAACTTACCTGGGTTGCGGGCGAGGCACATCAACACCTCAATTCTTTTCGACGGCAGGCGGAACTCCTGGTCATTTCCACGCACGAAGCCCGTCAGTGGCTCGATACGCAGTTCCTGCAAGCGAAATCCGTCCAGTAGTTCGTTTTGCGCGCCACGCTTCCCGAGTACAGAGGACGCTTGAGCATGGCACCGAAAATTCGCGACTCTGGCGAAATTCAATCACTTAGAGTGCCTTGATCCGTTTATCGGATAGTTTTCTCAACAGCTTTCTGAGCGGCTGCATCCCAGCGCTACGAGACGATACTCCGTTACTGTTGAATGTGTATTCCTGACCCAAACCCTGATGTATCCTGACCTCCTGCACGTTTAGGGGAAAACAATGAGAAAAGTGACCGCCCTTCTGGCGACATTTCTATGCACCACCGGACTTAGTTTCGCGGAAGCACCCGGTACGGCCGACGGCCAGTGGCGTTATCTTGGTGGTGACGCAGCACATACTCGTTATTCTCCGCTCAGCGAGATAGATGCCGACAACTTCGGCGACCTCGAAGAAGCGTGGGCTTGGGACGGTGCTAGCTTTGGCGCTGCAAGTGGTCGCTCAACGCCACTCTATGTTGATGGAGTGCTCTATACCGTTGCAGGGCCACGGCGTCATGTTATTGCCATTGACGCCTCCAGCGGCGAAACCATCTGGTCATACCGCGAGCCGAATACGACCCGCTGGGAGTATTCAATGCGCAAAGATCACGGCAAGACTGTTGCCTATGCCGAGATCGAGGGCCGCGGTGTGATCTACAGTATTTCGCCTGCGTTTTTTCTGACCGCATTGGATGCAGAGACCGGCAGACCACTAGAGGGATTCGGAAAACCAGTACCCGTCAAAGGTTTCCCGCAAACCGGCATCGTTGACTTGTTGGGCGACCTCGGTCACGAGTTTGACCCCTACGAAGGCCTGCCGTTAGAACGTGGCTACATCACCTCATCTTCCCCGCCAATCGTCGTTAACGGCGTCATCATAGTGGGCAACTCTGCCGAGCAAGGCTACAACCAATCGCGCGTCGAAAATGTCCCGGGCGACATTCTTGGCTACGACGCAAAGACCGGCAAATTTTTGTGGAAGTTCAATGTACTACCCGGACCGGGCGAGTTTGGACATGAGACTTGGGAGAACGACGCGTGGAAATGGACTGGCGACATATCGTCGTGGGCTCCATTGTCGGCCGATACATTACGCGGCATCGTTTACATACCGACTAACGGTGCGACGCTCGATTTTTACGGCGGCTTTCGACCGGGTGATAATTTATTTAGCACCAGTCTCATCGCATTGAATGTAAAAACCGGCAAGCGCGTCTGGCATCAACAACTCGTACATCATGATATTTGGAATTACGACACACCAACGGCGCCGGTCTTGATGGACATTCAACAAAACGGCGAGACCGTGCCAATTGTTGTTCAGGTCACTAAGCAGTCCATGGCCTATACCTATAATAGAGAAACCGGTGAACCCATTTGGCCAATCGAGGAACGCCCAGTCCCCGCGTCTAAAGTTCCTGGCGAAAAACTCTCGGAAACGCAGCCATTTCCGACTAAGCCAGCGCCTTACGACAATCAAGGCCTCACCCACGATGCGCTAATTGATTTCACACCGGAATTGCGTGCTCGAATGATCGAGATTCTGGAGGAATATGAGATCGGGCCACTGTTTAATCCGCCACTACATCGAAGTAACGAGGCGGGTAAGAAAGCCGCATTGTGGTGTCCTGGAGATATAGGGGGCGTCAATATTGACGGCCCGGCGGCGGCAGATCCTGAATCAGGCATTTTGTACGTCACCTCACGTAAACATTGTTCCTATCGAATTCTGGCGCCAGGTACTGAGCGCGATGGACTAATCGACCAACCAACCGGCGCGACAATTGCCGACTATGTCGTCATTCCCGGTTACGGCAGCGTGCAAGGCCCAGACGGCTTGAACATGTTTAAGCCGCCATACAGCCGCATCACAGCGATCGACATGAACACCGGCGATCATCTTTGGTGGATACCCGTTGGCGAGACACCGGACCGCGTCCTCAACCATCCGGATCTTCAAGGCATGGATATTCCGAATACAGGATTTGGCAGTCAGGTAGCGCCAATGACCGTAACGAGCACCCTGTTGATGTACACCGCTCATGGTAGCGACGGCACACCATATGTTTACGCAGTGGATAAAAAAACGGGCGAACAACTGGGGAGAGTTGAAGCACCTGCCTCCAGTAGCTACGGCATGATGTCCTACGTCCATGATGAGCGTCAGTACGTTATGTTACAGACCGGCTCCAAACTCACCGCAATGGCGCTGGCTGAATATTAAGCCTGAATTCAGGGCACCATTCATATAATTATGGTTCACAGTGCAACCTGGCCGCCAATTGCCTGGCGGCCAGGCCCTGTGCCACATGAGAGTTTAGAACCGATGATTTTGAATTTCGTAACACGCATCATTGTCGCTGCACTTGGAGTGGTCATTTGCGCCAACACGGCTGCAGATCCACGCAGCATCAACGACGGTGTGTACACAAAAGAGCAAGCGAAAGTTGGCGAAGTGCTGTACACACAGCAATGCATCTTGTGCCACGATAAGAAGTACTTTCGGCCTGTCCTGAAACGATGGGAAGGCCAGGCGATCAACGTGCTATTTACCGTAATGAGCACGTCGATGCCGGAGAACAATCCCGGCTTTCTGTCTGAAAAAGAATACGTTGATATTCTTGCCTACGTATTATCGCTCAGCCGTTATACAGCAGGAGATTCAGAGCTAGAGTACAAAGATGGCGCCCTAGACGACCTGATTGTCGCGGCGCGACAACGCAAATGATGTCCGGCGCCCTGGCGGCGCTGCCAGCGGCTGGCAAATCTGCTATTCTCAGAGGAGTTCGTGGAACGGATGCGAATTCTATTTAAGGAGAAGATAATGTCAGCTTCAATCGGTTTGAACCGACGAAAATTCCTAAAGGGCGCCGGTATGACGGCACTCGCAGGCGCTGTCGGCACGGGTGCCGCTGGAACTGCGCTTGCGGACGGCAAAGAGATGCCGTATCGGGTCAATGGAAAGTACGATTTCGACACAGTGTACGACCGAGTCGGCTCTGGCAGTGTCAAATTTGACAGCCAGATTGCGAAGTACGGCAACAAAGTAAAAATTGGCATGGGTATCGCAGATACCGACTTTAGAACACCTGCGTTTATTCGTGATGCCATGATGGAAAGATTGGAACACGAAAACTGGGGCTATCTTGGCGCAGAAGCTTACGTTGAATTTCGCGAGACTATTGCAGAATGGAATCACGAGCGCTACGGCCTGACAGTCGACCCCACTACGCTGCAGATTGCCACGGGCGTACATCCTGGACTGATTTCTTCGATCAGAGCGCTTGGCACGCCGGGAAGCAAAGTTTTGCTCATGACGCCAACCTACAACGGTTTCTATTCTGATCTGCGCGCGACGCAAACGCTCAAGAATGAAAGCGAAATGATCTACGAAAACGGTGCGTACACGGTCGACTGGGATGACCTCGAAGCACGCATGACGCCGGACACACAAACGATGTTGTTGTGCAATCCGCAGAATCCGACCGGTAACGTTTGGTCAGAAAAAGACTTGTTGCGAATCGGCGAATTGTGCCTGAAGCATCAAGTCGTGGTTTTGTCTGACGAAATTCATATGGACCTGGTTCGCCCGGGACATAAAATTACACCGTTCGCCTCGCTGCCGGACAAGGACATCGTCAATAACAGTCTTTCGTTCCGGGCAATCACCAAAACGTTCAGTATACCTGCGTCGAAAAACGCGTATTGGTTCTCAACGAATCCGGTACTAGAAGCTCGCGTAAAGAAATATCACCAAGCTGGCATTAATACGCTGGGTGTTGTAGCCAACACGGCGGCGTATAAGCACGGCGCGGGCTGGGTTGATGAGTTGCTCGTTTATCTCGATGGCAATCACCGTTATGTCGAAGATTACATTAAAGAAAATATGCCAGAAGTTGGCTACACCAAATCTCAGGGTACATTCCTAAGTTGGTTGCATTTCGACAACGTCATGGAAAAATCAGGTGCCGTTGAGAAAGCAGCAGCTAACAAAAACATGGCTCAGCCGAGAAGTGCGAGCGACTATTTCGAAGATTGGCTGGTCGAAAAATCAGGCATTCAGTTAAATGACGGTCGTGGATACGGTAAGGGTGGCGCACGTTGCATGCGCATGAACATCGGTTGCGCTCGTTCAACACTCAAAGTCGCGTTGGACAGCATCAAAGGTGCTGTAAAAAGCGTTTAAACTGACTTTAGTGCAAGTTCAACTGCTGCCTGTGCCGGCTCGATAACCGGCACAGGCAGTTTTGTTTCTGCAATGCGCTTTGCACTTGCCATTCCAGCACAACCTAATATCACGGCACTCACTCCGTAGTCGTCAACCAAAGACTGGCCTGCAGAAATAACCTTATTGGCGGTTTCTAGACCATTCACTGCCTCATCCACAGTAATGTTGAGCGCAACTTCGCAGGCTAGGTTTTTTTCATAGCCAAGTCTTCGAATATATTCAAGATGGCGTCGAATTGACTCATCGGATAGGGCCAACACACCAAATTTTCCGCTGAATGATACTGCCGTTCTAACAGCACTTTCCTGCATGCCGTAAACAGGCTTAGCGAACGACGTTCGACATTCGTCGAGCCCGGGATCGGAGTAGCAAGCAATTACGAATGCATCGTAGGACTGTGAACCACCGATTTTGTCCCGGATGAGAGGAATAACATTCCGAATATCGTCATCAGACTCGATGCCGAATGGACCTCTTTCCAAAGTACAGCATTCGATGACGGCTTCTGACATGAATATCTTCAGCGATTCGCGAAGTCCGTTGGTAACGGCCTCGTTCGAGTTCGGATTGACGACGAGAATTTTCGGGCGTTGCATTTCACATTAGCCGTAGTTAGAGACCGAGATCAACGCCGAAATTTACTGCCGGATCGAGTTCAGGTGCAAGTCTTCCGGGCATGCCGGTGCAGTCAATTTTTCGTCTCGGCACAAACTGGCCAACGCCACGCTCAACTTGCAATTCATTGTTGGCAACAATCGCTTTCCCCCGCTGCAACACCGTTATCGGCCAACCGATAATTTCCATGCCCTCGTACGGGGTGTACTCCATATTGTCGTGCAGATCAGTCGCCTTTACGACTCTCGTCACTTCCGGATCCCAAATGGCGATGTCTGCGTCCTTCCCTTCGGTGATGGATCCTTTGCAGTGATCCATACCGTAAATCCTGGAAACATTGGTCGCGGCCAAAGACACAAAGTGATTAAGCGAGATACGGCCCTTCATAAACCCTTCGGAAAATAGAAGCGGCAAGCGCATTTCGATGCCAGGCAATCCGTTCGCAATCTTCGGAAATTCAGGCGTCGGACCCGCGCTTAGCTTTCCGCTGCTATCAAACCGGTACGGCGCATGATCCGAGGAATAAACCTGGAACGTTCCATTTTGCAGACAACGCCAAATTTCTTCTTGTGACGCACGATCTCGAAGTGGTGGGCTACAACAGAGTTGCGCACCTTGCATGCCAGGCAAATCCATTTGCTCCATGTTGAGGAACATATACTGTGGACAGGTTTCACCGAATACCTTGCGACCTTCATAGCGAGCCTCGGCAATAATGCGAGCACCTGCTGCAGAAGAAACATGCACGATCAAGATCGGTGTGTCTATGAACCCCGCCAGCGCGATCGCTCGATTGATGGCTTCTGATTCGGCTGCCCGGGGATGACTCAACGCATGGTATTTGGGTTCGCCATGGCCACTCGTCACCAGTTTATCGCTCATCCATTTGATCATTGCGTTGTTCTCAGCATGGATCATGGTGAGCGCGCCATGCTTTTTCGCCACCGTAAAGATGTCGAGCATTTGACCGTCATCGACGATAAGGCGGTCGTATGTCATGTATATCTTGAAAGACGTAATACCGTCTTCTATCGCCTGCGGAAGCTCGTTATGCAAAACGTCATCGGTCGGATCAGAAATGATGAGATGAAACGAATAGTCGATTACAGACTTAGGGCCCGCGCGACCGTGATAGGTTTCTAATACCTTGGCAAGACTCTGCCCACGATGCTGAGCCGCAAAAGGAACGATGCATGTGTTGCCGCCAAACGCAGCGGAAACACTACCGGAGTAATAGTCATCAGCGGTCATGAGACCGCTCGACGACTCCTGTTCGATATGACAGTGTGCTTCGATGCCGCCGGGCAAAACATATTGACCCGCAGCGTCTATCACGTCATCCGCGCTGCCAAGGCGCCGACCAATGGCCGCGATCAGTCCATCCTTGATACCGATATCGGCCGTATAGGTTTCGGACGCACTGGCGACCGTACCATTGACAATTTTTAGATCAAAATCCGACATTTATCTATCCGCTCAAACGCCTCTGATGGCACCGCCATCACAACGAATCAGGCCACCGGTCATGTAACTGGCTGCCTCGCTGCAAAGGAATGCACCTACATTGCCAAAGTCCTCAACCGTTCCGTAACGGCCCGCCGGAATCGACGCCTGCCCTGAAGCGGAAACTTCTTCAACCGACCTGCCCGTTCTTTCTGCATCCGCAGCATCCAGTTGATTGAGTCTTTCCGTTCGAATACGCCCCGGTAACAGCATGTTTACCGTAATGCCATTAACCGCGACTTCATTTGATAGCGACTTGCTCCAACCCACCAGCGATGACCGAATGGTATTGGACATGGCGAGATTCGATATCGGCTGAACGACACCCGACGATGCGACAGTCAATATTCGACCCCAACCTGACTGTTTCATATCAACTAGGCAGAGATTCGAAATTTCGATGACACGCAATAACATGGTGTCGATCTGGGTTCGCCATTGATCGCTATCGGGCGTATCAACCGTTCCCGGTGGCGGGCCACCCGTATTATTCACGAGAATGTCAACGCCGCCCAATTTGGCCTGCGCTGCCGCATACAAAGTTTCTGCAGCGTCTCTATCTGACAAATCCGCTACAACGAAACTCGCCTTTCCCGGGCCAGCCGCTGTCAGCTGATCCGCTACTGCGATGAGTTTTTCCTCGACGCGACCGCAGAGTAAGACGTGCGCGCCTTCTTCACAGAGTTTCGTGGCTATGCCAAGGCCGAGCCCTTGACTCGATGCCAGTACCAATGCGCGTTTTCCTGTTATTCCTAAGTTCATCTCGTTAACTCTCCGAGTTTTTTTTCGACGCGACCTAAAATTCGCGTCAATTCATCTTTGTCTGTTTGATTCAATACTGGACCCGGCGCCCTAACGCGAGGAGAGGACATGGCTCCACGCCGAAACAATATCTCTTTGCGCAGAGCAAGGCCGAAGCCAGGTTGTTGTTCGTGTCTAACCAAAGGCAAGTACGCATCAAATAAGTCTTCTGCACGATCGACCTCGCCTGCTTTATGCAATGCAACCACTTCGACCAGCATTTCAGGATACGCAAATCCCGTCATCGCACCATCAGCACCACGCGCAAGCTCCTGCGGCAAGTATAAGCCGCCATTACCCACCATGATCGAAACTCTGCGTAGCCCCTCTAGCGAGGCTTGCCGAACTCGCGACACTTTGGTCAATCCCGGGCTCTCTTCATGCTTCAACATCACGAGTTGGTCGAACTCAGCAACCATGCGATTGAAGAGCGGCACGGATATCTCCGTTCGCGTTGCTTGCGGGTAGTCCTGATAACACACTGGGATATCGTCACCGAGTGCACCAAAAACCTGACAAAAGTAGTTGTAGACCTTTTCCTCAGTCGGCAGTCCTGCCAGTGGAGCAACCATTACACCTGCCGCCCCTAATTCCATACTGATTTTTGAAAGGTGAGTCAGATTATTCAATCCGGCATCAGAAACGCCGACTACGACAGGCACCCTGCTGTTGACGCGAAGCATGAACCGCTCAACAAATTTCACAGCTTCTTCGGACGCCATTTTTTGCGCCTCGCCCATCATGCCAAGGATGGTAATTCCCGCAACGCCTTTTCCGATATAAAACTCGACCAGGCTATCAATGCTGTCGAAATCAATCTCGCCGGAATCAATAAACGGCGTCGCCGAAATAATGTACACACCACTCGCAGATTCGTCGAGTTTTTGAACTGTCATTTTGGGGAAACCTCATTGCCGTCCGAGACTACGCGAACATACTGCCTATTTTCATCGACGAGTGCAGTTGAATAACGATTCTCGCCGCCCAGATAATCTCGCATCAGGGTTAAAAAGACGCCACTCAACATGAGCAGCGCGACCAAATTTGGAATTGCGCTGG
Organism: Woeseia sp.; assembly: GCA_018701055.1. Taxonomy (GTDB): domain Bacteria; phylum Pseudomonadota; class Gammaproteobacteria; order Steroidobacterales; family Woeseiaceae; genus SZUA-117. The sequence continues at coordinate 17,084 of JABIUH010000176.1, forward strand.
CCGCAACGGATATATTTGCCAGCGCCCATAGTTGATCGACATTAGTGACGCCGGCGAACACAACCCCTGGTAGAAAGTAGATCCACTTAAGATAGCGAAATGCCGTCTCACCAAATAAGCTAACAACCGCGGTCTCGAAATAGACGAAGAATCCGATTTGCGTTGATAAACAAAACGTCAGAATTGCCAGTGAGATAAAAGCGTTGGCGAGCGCTGGTGAATAAAATGTCGCAAAAGCGCTCAACAGCATTTCAATGCCGGTATTGCCGAGTTCCAATACGCCGGATGAAAGGATGACAAATGCCGTAATGGTGCAAACAACGGTGGTATCGATAAATACTTCAGCCGCTCCCCATAAGCCTTGCTGGAATGGATGCGGTGTATCCGCTGCTGCATGCACCATCGGAGCCGTACCCAGTCCGGCCTCATTGGACAACATACCCCTGGCCATGCCCATCTGTATGGCCTTCATAACAGCAGCACCGGCAAAGCCACCAAGTGCCGGTGCAGGTGCAAACGCGTACGAAAATATGTCACCGATGACGATCGGCAGTTGCTCGGCATTGGCGATCAGAATGACCAATCCGCTAAAGAGGTAGATCACCGTCATGAATGGAACCAGCGTCGCGCAAAATCGTCCGATGCGCTGAATTCCGCCGATTGCAACTGTTGCCGTAACAACTGCCATCACACCGGTCACCAAATACGGATTAAGCCCATAGCTGGCGCTGAACGCTCTACCGACTGTGTGAGCCTGCAGAAGCGACGAGCTAAAGAAGCAATTAATTGTCACGCCAACACTGAACAACACAGCCAGAGCCTTCCAGCCGAGAGCCTTATTGATGTAGTACATCGGACCGCCATGCACATGGCCGTCTGCATCGACAGTCCGATAGTGTACGCCGAGCGTCACTTCAGCCGCTTTTGTCATCATGCCGAAGAATGCCAAAACCCACATCCAAAAAATGGCGCCGGGACCACCGATTGACAGTGCCGTGGCAACGCCTGCCATGTTCCCCATTCCCACCGTGCCGGCCAACGACGTCGCCGTTGCCTGAAATGGCGTAATACGATTCCTGTCCACTACGATTGAGCGAACAAATATGCGCCCAAAGGTCCGCCGCATGATGAACCCGAAGTGGGTGACCTGAAAAAAACCGGTGCGGACGGTCACATAAACCGATACGAGTGCGATGAAAATCATCGTGGGCGGAGCCCACAAGACATCGCTTAGCGACGTAATAGCTGTTAGGAATGAGTGATACATCTTGTCTCGTTCCGGAAATTCGGTTAACGGTTATTGTTATTCTTATCCGGCTATCGCAGACACACACATCTACAGCCGCCAATGATTTGTTCACAGTGTGCCGCGCTCACTGGTCGCTATCGACTCTAACAAAATGCCTATTATTCTCCAATGAAGCGAGCAATTGACGTAAAATCGGGCCACAGGTATCTACCAACTTTCCGTGGGAAAACGCGCGAAAACGTAAGAAAACGCCGCCGCGGGAAAAACCAGCAGGGGAGCAAAAAATGAAGAACTCCGTTCGTTTTGGCGCAATTACTTTGGCACTTTGCATTGCCGCATGTTCAAGCGATGAAGGCTCGAGCACGGATACTGATACGGACATGGCTGTAGCGTCCGGCAGCATTAAGCCACCGCCAGGCACCGAAGGAGGTGCATGGGGATATCTAGGTGGCGACGCCGCGCACACGCGCTATTCGCCTGCCGATGAAATCAACCTGGAAAACTTCGAGGATTTGGAAGAATCCTGGGTCTGGGATGGCGCCAGTTTCGGTGCTGCTAGCGGCCGTTCAACACCGAGCTATATAAACGGCAAGTTGTATACGGTAGCGGGCCCGCGGCGCTACGTTGTCGCACTTGACCCGGCAACTGGCGAACTACTTTGGTCGTTTGGCGAACCGAAAACACCTCGCTACGAATACTCAATGCGAGCTGACTACGGCAAAGGCGTCGCCTACGCCGAAGTTGACGGCCGCGGCGTAATTTACATTTCTTCACCCGCATTTTTCCTGGCCGCACTCGATGCTGAAACCGGACAACCTTTAGAAAATTGGGGTCGACCTGTTGGCGTAGAAGGTTTCCCGGAAACCGGAATGGTGGATATGCTGACCGATTTGCTAGCGGATCTTCCGTACAGCCACGACGCGTATGAGGGAATGGATTTAAAGGACGGTTACATTACGACCTCCTCTCCGCCGATTGTCGTGAACGGTGTCGTTATCGTTGGCAATTCGCACGAACAAGGCTACTACCAATCTCGTGTTGAGAACGTACCTGGCGACATTCTTGGGTACGACGCCCGAACGGGTGAATTCTTATGGAAGTTTCATGTCATTCCTCGTCCGGGAGAATTTGGGCACGAAACCTGGGAAAACGATGCGTGGAAATACACCGGCGACATTTCTTCGTGGGCACCAATGGCGGCTGACGAAGAACGTGGCATCGTTTACATCCCAACAAATGGGGTCACAATTGATTACTACGGCGGCTTTCACCCAGGTGATAATCTTTATGGCACCAGCCTGATTGCACTCGACGCAAAAACCGGCGAGCGCGTTTGGCACTATCAGCTCGTTAAACACGACATCTGGAATTACGATACGTCGACCGCGCCGGTTTTAATGGACGTCACAATTGACGGCGAAGAAGTACCCATCGTTGTACAAACCACGAAACAAAATTTCGCCTACACATTTAACCGTGTCACCGGCGAGCCCATCTGGCCAATCAATGACACGCCCGTTCCGGTTTCCGATGTGCCGGGCGAAAAACTTGCCGCGACGCAACCGTTTCCAACCAAACCGGCGGCCTATGGAATGCAGGGTTTGACTTACGACGACCTGGTCGATTATACGCCGGCCATGCGTGAGTCTGCGATCGAAGCGTTGAAACACCACAAGATCGGGCCTTTGTTTAATCCGCCCCTGCATCAAGACAACGATCAAGGTTTTCGTGCGGCGTATTGGTGCCCGGGCGACGGCGGCGGCACCAATATTGACGGACCGAGTGTTGCGGATCCGGAAACAGGAATACTTTACGTCTCGACTCGTGCCGCATGTTCGTCACGAATTGTTGTCTCGGGCGAAGAACGCGATCCGAACATCGAAGCCCCAACTGGCGCAACATTTTCAGACTTTGCGTCACTGCGATCCGATCAGGTACGACATCCTGACGGAATACCGATGTTCAAACCGCCTTATAGCCACATCACGGCGATCGACATGAATACAGGCGAACATCTATGGCAATTACCGATCGGCGAAACGCCAGATCGAGTCGCTAATCATCCGGACTTACAGGACCTGGATATCCCAACCACGGGTACCGGCCGTAACGCGGCGATGTCGGTCACCAAGACCGTATTCATGTATACCAGTCAGGCAGGCGACGGCACACCTATGCTGTTTTTCGTCGACAAAGTCACCGGCGAACCCATTGGCAGCGTCGAGATACCTGATGCTGTCAACTACGGCATGTCAACCTATGTCCACGAAGGCAAGCAATATGTCATGTTGCAGACAGGATCAAAACTGACGGCGATGGCGTTAGGCGATTTCTAAGATCCACTAAGCATAATCAGGGCTCGGGGCCAGCCCGGGCCCTGAATTTCAGCCAACACCTCACGATGTGGCATGGTCGTATCCTTGCAACAGGCCTCATTTGATATAGTACGCGACCACCAATAAATGTTGGCAAAGCTATGTCCATGTCCGCGAATACCCTTAGCGCCGAGATCCATTTCGCGCAATTAGACGAGATGCGAAAAGCCGGCGGCAGTGCGAGCTGTACTGGGCTTGCCGATGACGTCATTGCCGATTTTTTGCCCGATTACCCACTCCTCGGATTGGCAATCCAAAGCGCCTACGATCACTTCTCAAATGTCTGCGAAAGCCGCCCCGACTTCATCGCATTGAGCGAAGAAGATCAGATCGAAAAGGCACAGGAAGGCTTTACCAATTTTTACAGCGCAGATGCGATCAACCCGTACGTAGCCGCTGGAGCGGCGGGGCCCTGGGTCGTCAGCCTGAAAGGCGCCGTGGTCTATGATTGTGGTGGCTATGGAATGCTCGGTTTCGGTCACGCGCCGGAGAGCATCCTGAATGAGATGAATCAACCGCACGTCATGGCCAACATCATGACATCAAGTGTCAGCCAGATGAATTTCGTCGCTAGCCTCAGAAAGGAAATTGGCCACACAAATCCCGACAGCGTTCCCTACGCCAACTTCATTTGTCTCAATAGCGGCTCGGAATCGACGTCGATGGCAGCTCGCATTGTCGATATTAATACGAAAACGATGACCGATCCGGGCGCTCGATATGATAATTGCGAAGTTAGGGGCCTGACCCTAAAGGGCAGTTTTCACGGCCGCACCGATCGGCCAGCCCAGTACACAGATTCAACGCGAGGGAATTATGAAGAACATCTCGCCTCATATCGCGACACGCAGTTCTTGCACACCGTCGAACCTAACAATATCGAGTCTTTGGAGGCCGCATTCACAGCAGCGGAACGTGACGGTGAATTTATCGAGGCGTTTTTCATGGAACCCGTCATGGGTGAAGGTAACCC
>JABIUH010000175.1 GCA_018701055.1 Woeseia sp.
AAACATTGCGGTGCGACCTAATTCTGCAGCCCGCATATAACAGTGGTAGACCAATTCTTCCTTATTTTTAACGTAGTAGTAGAGCGCTGCATCGGTCAGGCCCAAGTGCTTAGAGACGTCTTTCAGGGATGTCCCACTGAATCCCTTCTGATTGAAGCAGGTTGCGGCCGCCTTGAGGATTCGATGGCGTTGCATTTCAAAGCGTGTTTCGTCGCTATTTCTGACCATAGGTGCGATTTTCTCCCGATTGTTGCAGTGTGCACTTGAACTCTTGACTCTGGTGCTAGATTTTAATCTAGATTAAAATTTTTGCAACTTCAGAAATCGCTGATTATTAAAGAGAAAATTGTTCACTAAGCCGGATTCTCTGCGTAAATTGATTAGAAAATATGAGCATAATCCGACCCCATACCGAATTACCCGAGGCGCCAAGCGACGCGAAGCTTTTGCCGCTTCGATTCGTGACCGCGGCCACAATAGAAGCGTTGACGATATTGTGCGGGCGGCAATTCAAGAAGATGCAGATGCTATCGCCATCAGTTCGTATCAGGGCGGTCATAACGAATTCTTTCGATACATGATTGATCGCCTTCGCGAGTTAGGAGCACCTCATATAAAGGTTTTTGGCGGAGGTGGAGCCACAATCACACCTGACGAAATTAACGCACTGATGAGTTACGGCATCGAGCGAATCTATCATCCGCACGATGGTATGCAAATGGGCCTTCAGGAGATGATCGACGATCTTGTCCAGCGGACACAGGATGGTCGCCAGGAACGCACACCTCCCGGCGAACCTGGAGACTGGCAAGCAACGGATGTCGCGGCAATGATAACGTTGATCGAGGCAGGTTCGTTTTCTGACAGTAAGCTCGCGGCAATGAGAAAGGCCTGGAAGATCAAATCCGGGTTGGTGCCGGTCATTGGTGTTACAGGGACTGGCGGTGCAGGCAAAAGCAGCGTTACGGACGAAATACTCAATCGATTCCTGGGTTGTTATCCAGAAATGAAGATCGCTGTGCTCGCCGTCGATCCGACGCGACGTAGAACGGGTGGCGCCTTACTCGGTGATCGAATTCGTATGAATTCATTACGCTCAGAGCGTGTTTACATGCGTTCGATAGCGACACGCCGTCAACATCTCGCGACCAGCGAGGTTTTGCTGGATCAAATACAGTTTCTAAAGTCACGCGATTTCGATTTGGTCATCGTTGAAACTGCCGGAATCGGCCAGAGCGACAGCGAGATTGTTGATCTAGTCGATTTTTCCGTTTACGTCATGACAAACGAGTATGGCGCGGCGAGCCAACTTGAGAAAATCGACATGATCGATTTCGCTGATCTCATTGTGCTGAATAAATATGACAAACGTGGTGCGGAAGATGCGTTGCGCGATATTCGCAAGCAATGGAAACGCAATCATGTCGAATTTCAAATACAGGATGACGATATCCCTGTCTATGCAACGATTGCGAGTCAGTTCAATGATCCGGGTAATCACATGGATGTTTACTGAACTTTGTCGACGTATGGCAGAAAAACTCGAGTTCGACGTCGCCAAGTGGCAGCCGGGTATGGATACGACGGAAAAGGAGTCGCGCGCAACGGTTCTAATTCCTGGAAATCGGATTCGATATCTCGCGGAAATAAGTGAGCAGGGCAGGTCGATCAATACGGACCTCTTACGCCAGGCAGAAAGTGCGAGCCAACTACAGCATCTCTACGAAGCGCTAAAGATACTCGGTGATTCCGAGTTGCCGGGTCAGTTTTCTGCCTACCCAGCTGAAGCACTGGCTGACGGTAACGACGGCTCGATTCTAGTGTTGAGGCAGCATTATCAAGAAGCACTTCATGAGCTGAGCTCTGAGGCGCTTGATTTGCTGGCTGCATGGCCAGCGCGCCTTGCTGCTGTGCGTAGCGACGAATATCGCTATCAGGTTCGTGGCAAAGATGTCACTGGTTCTAACTACCGAAAGACGCTGAGTCATCAGAAAATTCCGAAGATAGCGACACCGAATTTCTCTGCTTGGGGCGAGCGACTGAAATTCCTGATGAAGGAGAATTTGCCGGGCGCCTACCCTTATACAGCGGGTGTTTATCCCTACCGGCGCTTAGGCGAAGATCCTATTCGGATGTTTGCGGGAGAGGGCACTCCTGAGCAAACCAATATTCGTTTTCACTACCTGTCACAAGGACAGGGCACGGCAAGATTGTCGACTGCGTTCGACCCAGTGACTTTGTATGGCGAAGACCCTCACGAACGTCCAGATATTTACGGAAAAGTTGGCAATTCGGGCGTATCAATAGCCTCTGTCGATGACATGAAGAAGCTCTACTCGGGATTCAATCTGTGCTCACCGACGACATCTGTCTCGATGACAATCAATGGTCCCGCTCCAATGATTTTGGCCTTTTTCATTAATGCGGCGATCGATCAGCAAGTGGAGATTCATCTCAGAGATAACGGACACTGGGACGACGCCAGTAAAAAAATCGAGGCCTATTTTGGAGGCAACCCGCGGCCTGAATATGTTGGGGAGTTGCCGTCAGGTAATGATGGCTTGGGTCTAGGTTTGCTCGGCATCTCGGGTGATCGACTCGTTGACGCAGATACCTATGCGCAGATTCGGCAACGCACACTCGTGTCGGTTCGCGGCACGGTTCAAGCGGATATTCTTAAGGAAGATCAGGCGCAAAATACTTGCATATTTTCGACTGAATTCGCGATGAAGATGATGGGAGATGTGCAGCAGTACTTTATCGAGAATAAAGTGCGCAACTACTACAGTGTGTCAATTAGCGGTTATCACATTGCTGAAGCAGGGGCGAATCCCATTAGCCAACTCGCATTTACCTTGTCGAACGGATTCACCATCGTTGAGTATTACCTCGCGCGTGGCATGGAGATCGATGATTTCGCCCCAAATCTGAGGTTTTTCTTTTCAAACGGTATGGATCCCGAGTACTCCGTAATCGGGCGAGTGGCGCGACGAATTTGGGCGCGCGCGCTGCGCGAGCGATATGGGGCGAGTGCTCGAAGTCAGATGCTTAAATATCACGTGCAGACATCCGGTCGCAGTTTGCATGCGCAAGAGATTAGCTTTAATGACATTCGCACAACACTGCAGGCGTTGTATGCGTTGTTTGATAATTGTAATAGTTTGCATACAAATGCATTCGATGAGGCCATCACTACGCCGACGGAGCACTCCGTACGACGGGCGGTTGCGATTCAAATGATTATTTCGCAAGAATTGGGCCTTAATTATTGCGAGAATCCTTGGCAGGGCTCGTTTGTTATTGAGGAACTGACTGATTTAGTCGAAACAGCCGTCTATCAGGAGTTTGATCGGATATCAGAGCGGGGTGGCGTTCTGGGTGCAATGGATACGATGTACCCGCGTGGCAAGATTCAGGACGAAAGTCTCTATTACGAAAGTAAGAAACACGACGGTTCGTATCCGCTCATCGGCGTCAATACATTCCTGCCTGAACAAGGCCAGGAAGATGAGATTCATCAGTTTGAATTAATACGTTCGACGAATGCCGAGAAGGATAGTCAAATTCGCCACGTGACCCAGTTTCGTGAACAACATGCCGGTGAATCCGAACAGGCGATCAATCGTCTCCAAGAGATCGCCCGCGCCCGGGGAAACGTCTTCGAGGAACTAATCCAAACGGTCAAGTCCAATTCCCTTGGGCAAATATCAGCAGCTCTCTACGAAGTTGGCGGAGAATACCGACGCAATATGTAGTGGTGTAAATCCCTTAGGGGTCAAAGGGGTTTTCCAAACCCTACTCTGACCCCAGCGTCGATCTGCGGTAATATTTGCTGATCAGAATTTGGATATTATTGTGCAAATAAACGCAAAAATTAAATCGTTATTCATTATTCCTGCTAGCGCGCTCATTGTGGTGCTATTGCTCGCGTCTGTAATGCAGGCATATTTCGACTGGAGTCAGCGCACCGCCTGGATTGGGGCGGCTATTGCCGCTTTATCTTTGCCGTTTCTATTGCTGAGAATGCAATTATCGCCGGTCGAGCGAACCAGTGAGAATCTCCCGAGCTTACTTATGCTAGCCGGAACCGGCTTCGTCATTGCCGTGTGGCAATATTTGGTGGAACAGCAGTCGGATTGGGTTCCAACAGCAGTGGCAGGGCTCGCTGCATTGATTTTCGTGCTTTACGTA
>JABIUH010000405.1 GCA_018701055.1 Woeseia sp.
CTACGATGTTTCCGCTGAGCGCATTCGACAAATAGAAGCGAATGCTATCAAGAAGCTTCGAGTCGCGATGGAAGTTTGACAAACTAGCGCCTGGATAGAAAACCAAAACCCCGCCATTGGCGGGGTTTTTTTATGCCTACGTTCAACGGCCACGAATGATAAATCCACGATCCTATACGGCCTTCGAAATCACGCAGTTCGTACACTTCAGTCAATTTGAGCCGATCCCAACGCGATCCAATCGGGCCCCAGCAGAAACTGGATTGCCGCGTCACTACGTTCCTCGCAATGACGGGATTGAGTGGTTGCGCTTCGTCGCATCGTTCCTCGCAATGACGAGGTTCGACGGATACCCAGGGTAATTATTATGCGTACGTTCGACGGCGACAAATTATAAAGCCGCCATCCTCTACCCCCATCGGATCGTGATGAGTCCAATGGACGAGCCCGCCGAGATCATTCGACTCGTACATGCCACGAAACTTAAGCCTATCGCCTACAGCTAAAGGAATTCGTGGTGCAAGATCAATATTATGCGCAATCAAAAGCGTTTGATCGTTGCGTAAATCAACTATAAATCGTTGGTGCCGCGATCCTTCATTGTCGTCCTTTAGCAACTTGATGACGATGCCACTTGCTTCGACCCATTCACCTGAATCGATCGCTGCAAACTGACGTTGTCTGGTCTTTCCCATACTTGCCTTCTATGGCTTATGAAACCGCCGCACTGGTGTATTCACGCATAAAAAAAGCGCGGCAGACAAATCTGCCGCGCTTTGATTGTTACAAAAGACGATTAGGAAGTCACAGGTACCATCGTAATTTCTACGCGTCGGTTTACCTGTCGACCCGCATTCGCATTGTTATCTGCAACCGGCATGCTTTCCCCTAGGCCGATCGTGATCAATCGTTGCGAAGGAATACTTTGTGACTGCAGATATTGACCAACGGAACTCGCGCGCCGCACTGATAATGACTGGTTGTAAGTATCCGAGCCGGTGCTGTCCGTATGCCCAGCGACCTCTACAACAGTTTGGTCATATTCGATCAGGACTTTGGATACCGAATTGAGCACATTAAAAAATGCTGGGCTCAAATCTGAGCTATCCGTGGCAAAGGTAACGCTTCCTGGCATGTTCAGTGTGATGTTATCGCCGATGCGAGTAACGCTCACCCCGGAGCCCTGCAGCTCCGCTCGGAGTTTGTCCTCTTGTCGATCCATATATACACCAACTGCGCCACCGGCCAATGCACCAACGCCTGCACCAATCAATGCTCTCTGCCGACGCTCAACTGCATCATCACCAGATGCCAAGCCGACAACTGCACCGGCGATTGCGCCAATAACCGCGCCTCGTGTTGCCTTGCTGGTTTCTGATTCCTGCGTGTAAGGATCTAATACCTGACACCCGCCGGCCACGACCGTTAGGCTTGCCGCTAATAAAAAACTTTTCAATACTTTGCTGTTCATGGTGAATCCTCTTTACTGCATGCCCTGGTCTGCACCCAATGGGAAAAATGGCCTTTTCGAAGTATCCGGCGCTATTGTATACACCCTGATCCTGAACGAGGCCTGAAAGCACCGCCAATCGTGAGTATCCATCGCAGTGATACAAGGAAAACGTGCGACAGGTCTCAATTCTTAGCAGATGGGGCATTGCGATTACGATTTTCCGCGCCGTGTAGAATAGCGGCTATGCCAACACCGCCCATGGACGTATAGGGATAGAGGGACCCTTAATGCAAGAAGCTGAGAACTGGCTTGAGCGATATGGAAACAGTCATAGCGATCTGCAATTTGCAGCTATCTATTGGCTCTCAGTGCCACTATTGATCCTAGCAACGGTCGGCATGCTGTGGTCCCTGCCAGTTCCAGATGCATTCCGTCAGATTTCACCCATTCTGAATTGGGGCAGTGCTTTTTTAATGGCTGCCGTGGTGTATTACTTCATTATTTCTATCTCGCTCGCAATCGGTATGCTGCCGTTTATCCTTGGCGTCGCGCTTGCCCAGATTTGGCTGCTCGAGACGACATGGTCACTGGCGAGGGTATCTGCAAGCCTCTTCATCGTGAGCGTGATCGGCCTCTATTTGGGGCATATAAAGGGAGGCGGCATACGCGCGGTTGTTCAGGATATTCAGTTCCTCATGATTGCGCCTGTGTGGATACTGTCAAACCTCTATCGGCGTATCGGAATTCCCTACTAGCCGACTACTCATTCCGGTAGAATCGTCTCCCCGCCCGTACCTGACAACACCCCTTGGGAGATTTCCTTGGCAACCGTTACAACGGCCGCAGAAAAGCGGCAACTTAATCCGCTGGATTTATACGATATTCGCAGCGAACTCTCGGAAGAGGAATGCATGGTTCAGGACTCCGTCGCCAGAATGGTGGACGACAAAGTCTTACCGGTCATTCAGGAAGCGTTCGAAAACCATCAGTTTCCCCGTGAGCTCATTGACGAGGTCGCGGCGCTCGGATTACTAGGCAGCTCGATTGAGGGCTACGACTGCGCTGGCCTGGGTTCAGTTTGCTACGGATTGATCTGCCAGGAACTGGAACGCGGCGACAGCGGTCTCCGCAGTTTTGTTTCTGTGCAAAGCAGCCTGGTCATGTATCCCATTTATTCCTACGGCTCGGAAGAACAAAAACAGCGTTGGCTTCCCGCGATGGCAAGGGGCGAAGCAATTGGTTGCTTTGGCTTGACGGAATCGCAAGGCGGCTCTGACCCCAGCAATATGAAAACGCATGCCAAACGGGACGGCGACGATTGGATATTAAATGGTTCGAAGATGTGGATCACCAACGGCAATCTCGCCGATGCGGCTGTTGTGTGGGCGACGACGGAAGAAGGTGTACGTGGATTTATCGTCGAAAAAGATATGCCTGGATTTACGACACAGGAGATTGAAAACAAATTCTCACTTCGCGCATCGGTGACTTCGGCCTTATTCTTCGACAACGTTCGCGTACCGAATGCCAGCGTTCTACCTGGGGTTGTTGGCCTCAAGGGCCCGCTTAGTTGCTTAACACAGGCGCGATACGGCATCACATGGGGTGTCATCGGTGCGGCACAGGCCTGTTTGGATGAAGTGCTCAACTACACACGGGACAGGGTTCTGTTTCACAAGCCCTTAGCGCACAACCAGGCAATACAATTACGACTCGCAGACATGGCACGCCGAATCACGACGGCACAGTTGTTATCACTACATCTTGGACGCATGAAAGATGAAGGTCGCATGACGCCAGCGCAGGTATCGCTTGCCAAGTGGAACAATTGTCGCGCGGCATTGGATATCGCGCGTGATGCGCGGGATATGTTGGGCGGAAGCGGCATTAGTGCGGAATATGTACCGATACGCCATATGTTGAATCTGGAAAGTGTCATCACTTACGAAGGGACGGAGACCATCCACCAACTCATCATTGGCAAAGAATTAACCGGCATCAACGCCTTCTAACCGAAAACCGGGTCAGAGCCCTTTATTGGGCTCTGACCCGGTTTCTTTGGCCAACCAGATGTCTTCCCTACCAAACAACCGTGAAGTCTGGCGCATTGCCGCGCCAATGATGTTATCGAATATTTCGGTGCCGCTACTCGGTATGGTCGACACAGGCGTTACCGGTCACCTCGAAGACGCCCGTTACCTCGCAGCGGTGGCAATTGGTTCCGCCATATTCGGGTTCATATTCTTCGGCTTTAATTTTCTGCGTATGGGCACCACCGGCATCACTGCCCAGCGCTTCGGCGCGGACGATCGCGAAGGTCTGAAAGTCGCCCTTGGGCAGGCGCTCATCGTTTCGTTTGCCATTGCGCTGATCATTATTGTATTTCAGATGCCAATAGCGGACCTATCGATGGGTCTACTAGGTGCGGATTCGCTGGTTGTCGGTCATGCCTACGAGTATTTCTACATTCGTATCTGGAGCGCACCTGCGACGCTCGCGAATTTCGTCTTGATCGGTTGGTTTCTGGGTCTACAGAACGCACGAGTTCCTCTATACATAGTGTTGGTCATCAATCTGACCAACATTGTTCTAGACCTATTTTTCGTCTTGGTACTCAACATGGATGTTGACGGCGTTGCAGCAGCCTCCGTCATTGCAGAAATTGCCGGGCTGGTCGTCGGTCTTTTTTTCGCATTCAAACTCCTCAAAACAGACAGCGGACCTTTTCCAGTTTCAAAGCTAACGTCCTTAGGAGAATACAAAGCATTTTTTGCCGTTAATGCTCATCTGTTAGTTCGCACGATGGCATTGATTTTCACGTTCTTCTTCGTAACCGCCGCTGGCGCGAGAATGGGAGCGATGATTCTCGCCGCCAACGCAGTGCTCATGAATCTGATGAGCCTGATGTCATTCGCGTTGGACGGTCTCGCCCATGCTGCAGAGGCTTTAGTTGGCAAGGCGGTCGGCAGGAAAGATCTTGCCGCGCTCAAGCAATCGGTGACGCTAACACTCCGTTGGTCACTTTATTTTGCTCTCGGTTTCTGTCTGTTCTTTTTTGTCGCCGGACCTGTACTGATTCGATTGCTGACAGACATCGAAGACGTTGTTGCCGTCACACTAGTCTATCTACCATGGATGACGATCATGCCGCTTATCGCTTTTTGGTCGTATCTCTACGACGGTGTTTTTGTCGGGGCAACTCGCTCCCGAGAAATGCGCAACATCATGCTGGTCTCCACATTTCTGGTTTTCATTCCCGCGTGGTTTTTGACGCAATCGCTAGGTAACCACGGATTGTGGCTTGCATTAACGCTCTTTCTTGGCAGCCGCGGCTTGGGCATGCATTACTACTACAAAACGCGAGTTGTAAACCTTACGCTGGCACCGTAACGGCATGTTTGTCACATTGCTCAGCAACGGATGACCGAGCCCAAAGATAAGAAATAACGCCGGTAATCACATTTGCCAACGCATAGGCGGCGAATATTCCTGCGACACCGAAAAACTTTTCTGCCACGAAGGCCAGTGGCAAATAAATTGCGACCATTCGAGCAATGCTGATGTGCACAGCCGGCATCGGTTTACCCATACCGTTAAACGATGCGTTCATTACCATGACTATTCCGTACGCGCCGTAGCTAATGGGAACGACTAACAAGAACGATGTCGCGACGCTACGAACCTCAGCATTTTCACTAAATAGTCCAGCCACCCATCCCCCGGTAAACGCGAGCATTACCGCAATGATCAGGCCGGTACCCAAACAAAATAGCGTACACAACTTGAGGGCACGAAAAATTCGGTCGGGTCGATTTCCGGATATGTTCTGGCCAACGAAAGGTCCAATGACCGCAGACAATGCGTAGAACATCACCAGGGTAAGTGACTCCACTCGGCTAGCAACGCCGAAACCGGCCACAGTGTCCGTACCATACTGCGCCAGCATTGCGGTGATCACACCAATTGCGACCGGAATAATCGCATTCGTGCCAGCCGCCGGGATCCCAACATGCAGTATGTCTCGCCAAGAACTCATGAGCTCTTTTGTGTCGGGTTTGTTAAACGTAAGCATATCCAATCGCACCCGCATCAAATAAATCGTGCCGACAAAAATTGAACCGCGGGCCAAAAGTCCCGCAAGCGCAACACCCTCTAGCTCCATGCGTGGAATCGGCCCAAGACCGAAAATCAATATTGGATCAAGAATAACGTTAATAATTGATGCAAGAACCATCAACATGCTCGGCAATCGTGTGTCACCGGTCGCACGCATGCTACTCATGCCAACCATGCCGACCACAACGAACGGAACGCCGACATAAAGAATACGCATGTAGCCCGAAATCAGAGGAATCATCTCCTCGGGTGCACCCATGAGCCTAAATAGAGGTGCAATCGTCAACAAACCGATAGCGCTGACCATCGCCGTTATACCGAAAGACAATATGAGACTGTCAGTCGCAAGTCTGCGTGCACGTCGATGATCGTTTGCACCGATTGCCCTTGCGACAACGGACGATGTGCCGGCGCCCAGCCCGATTGCAACGCTCGTCACGACCATTAGAACTGGAAAAGCAAAGCTTAACGCCGCCAGCTCGCTATCTCCGACTCTACCGATGAACCACATATCGATGAAGCCCTGCATCATCATCATGAAGATGCCAAATAACACAGGGACGCTCATGCCGACGAGCTGGTGCCCGACTGACCCCTGCGTCAGACGTGGTTGTGGTGCTGCCATGAATATTTCCGGTAAAAGAATGCGTTGAAGAACGCCTGGTCGGCCATTCTCGATGCCATTGAACTATGACTGGTTCGTAGTAATGGTGCAACGGCTCATGGACGGCGGGGTATTATCTGGCTTGAAGTAATTGGCGAGTATTAGATGACCCCAGAATCCGAACTAATTGTTGATGCGAGTTTTCCTGACGTATGGAAAATTTTTATTGATGTAGATCAAAGGGCGCGATGGCAGCAATCTTTCAGCGCGTATGAAAAGATATCAGGCACTGTAGGACAACCCAGATCTGTTGGTGAAATAACGCTGGTTGAGAAGGATCGGCAACGAGTGTTAACCGAGAGAATTACAGAGCGTCGCGGAGAAAGTTTCTCGCGGCAACTTATGCCTCTGATGAGGGAACCTTATTGTTCGTACATCAATTTGAAGCAGTGAATGAGAGCCGGATCGAGGAAGGTATGCAAAGATTCAAACTATTGCTCGAATCCGACCTAGCGGGAGCAAACCATTGAGCTGGAAGAGACTGAAATCGGCAGTTGTATACGATAATCCATGGATTACCGTGTTCGACGAAAAAGTACTGAATCCGAATGGTGGTGAATCGCAATATGGGCGGGTTCATTTCAAAAGCAAAGCAATCGCAATTGTGCCGTTGGACGAAGACGGCAACACCTGGCTCGTCGGTCAGAATCGGTACACAACCGATGAATACAGCTGGGAAGTACCGATGGGTGGCTCCGATGCCGGTGAAGACCCAATCGATACAGCCAAGCGAGAATTGAAAGAGGAAACCGGATTAACCGCCGGCAAACTAGAACAAATCATGCGACTTCATCCAAGCAACTCTATTACGGATGAAGAAGGCTTTGTTTTCGTCGCCACGAATCTAGAGCAGGGTGAAACGGATTTCGATGATGATGAAAAATTGCAGGTTCGTAAACTGTCACTCGTAGATGCAATTGAAATGGTTAAGAGGAACGAAATAACTGACGCGATAAGCGTTGCTGCATTGCTTCGGGTCGTAACCAAATGAGGAGAAGTAATTTGAGTTTCTCAGGTAGCACCTCCGGAAAAGTTTTCCTGGCGACGGCTGTTCTGATTGCGCTTGCAAGTACCATCGTGTGGCAACGCCACTACTTAATACTAAACGTAATGGCGAGCGGTGAACCGCCTGCTCTGTTGGAAACGTCAGCGGAACACATTAGTAGTCGTTGGTACGACGAATACTTTATCGTTGAAAATATCGATGAACGTACGTTCGCTATCGGCGAGCCACTGTACTATCAGCAGAATTTCAGCTATCTGATTGTCGGTAATGAACGCGCTGTACTATTCGACGCTGGACCTGGTTATCGAGATATTCGGGCCGTAGCCGAGTCATTGACAGAATTACCTATTACCTTTGTACCTTCGCACTTTCATTATGATCACACCGGGAATCAAGTAACGTTCGAGCGTGTTGCTGTTGTGGATCTGCCGCGTTTGCGCAGTCGAGCAAAGGACAACCAATTAACGCTAACGTGGTCCGAGCATTTGGGTTCGATGGAAGGTATTGAAACTCCTACCCTGCATATTACTGAATGGTTACCCATCGGTAGTGAGATTGACTTAGGGGGAAGAAAACTTCGGGTACTATACACACCGGGTCACACGAATGATTCAATTTCACTCCTCGACACATCGAACGGATTATTATTTTCCGGCGATTTTATTTATCCCGGACCGCTGTATGCATTTTTGCCTAACAGCAGCCTAAAAGAGTATCTCGAGGGTTCCAATAACATATTACGAGAAACAGAAACCAACAATCCGATATTCGGGGCTCACCGAGACAGTCCACCTGGAATCCCAACGCTGAGTACGGCGGATGTTTTGGCTTTACAGCGAACGCTGATATCGATCAGAGACGGTGCCGCAACGGGTGAAGGACTGTACCCACGCACTTATAAGGTAAACGAACGAATCGACCTCCTCACCGAGCCTCCGTTGTTGCAAGACTGGCGCTAGCGACATCTGCTTTCAGCCAAGAATGTTGAAGACAGCAATATCGTCGTTTCGAGCGCAGCGAAGCAATCCAGTTTGATCAACGGGGATAATTGAGGACGCTCTCTATTTATCCCAACTACGATAGAAATAAATAGAGGGAAAAATTGTGGCTGTCCTTTTTACTTACCCAAATTTTAGGAGATAGTTGACTGAATTAAGGTCACTGTCCCTATAACTTCTAGAATTTTGCGCGAATGCGATCACCTTTGATCGTCCTGGTCCGGCTTTCGCGCCAGATAACCAGGCCATTCGAGGCGATGACGACTGCTGCACCCGCCAGCACCGCAGGTAACGGCCAGTCATTCCAGATTAGCCAACCGAAGAATGTCGCCCAGACGATACCACTGTAATTGAAAACGGTCACGATAGCGGCCGGCGCATTACGGAAAGCAACTGACAATAGCCATTGCGCGGCCGCCCCGGACAGTCCCAGGCCCAGCAGCAACGGCAACTCGGCTACTGTCGGTGTCACTGCAACAAAAGGCAGCGGCAACGCCGTAACCAACGTGCCGATCACGAGAAAATAAAAGGCCACCGTTTCCGGACGCTCAAATTTTCCGAGGTAGCGCAAAATAATTTGAAGCGTGGCATGCATAAGTGCCGCGATAAGGGCAACAGTGACTCCGAGCCCGTTTACGCTCCCTGCAGGTCCGGTCATGATCACAACACCGATAAAGC
>JABIUH010000217.1 GCA_018701055.1 Woeseia sp.
ACCGGCAGTTACCGCGTATTACGTTATTGGCTGCAAGGACCACGCAAGGGCGAAAATGAAGTCGTTCTCGATAATCTGCCGGGGTTTCCAGACAACATCAACACTGGACGCAGCGGTAAGTTCTGGATTGGTTTAGTCGCACCGCGCAATGATTTGCTCGATAAACTGTCCAGTAAGCCCTGGCTGAGAAAGGTCGTACAACGTTTGCCTGCAGCCGTTCGGCCTTCGGCAGAAGCATCATCACATGTCATTGCCATTACAGGCGATGGCGAGGTTTTGATGAGTTTGCAGGACAGCACCGCAGAACTTCCGGCGCTCACAGGCGTCTACGAATCTCCTGAAGGACTATGGGTGTCGAGCCTATTTGGTCACTACGTTGGCAGACTCGCCAAAGCCGACCTGGCCAACTAATTTGGCCTCAATTGAGGTCATGCCATGAGTGACCAATGAAATTCATTGGGAGACTGGCAATGGGAATTGTCAGGAATGATGCGACGCGGGAGTCGCCCGTCAGCAATCGCTCACGACCAGCGAGGCCGAACTCGTTGCTGACCGTTTACTCCCCGCTTTGGGACTAACCAGACTTAACCAGAAACGGCGGCAATAGCGGCTGATCACCCAAACGCAGCGGAAACGATTCCTGCGTCTGATCTTCGAACCGTATTATTTCCGTATATAAGTCGATCATCTTTTGCGCACATTCGTCGGCCTCAAAGACTGACATTTTACGCACCGTGGCTCGAATGCGTCCTTCCCCGTTTAGCGGGTCGACGCCACTCATCATTTGACGAAGATCGGCAAAGGATTGTTTCACGGCAATGGGCACGTCATCCACTTCAATCAAAGTAAGATGATCTTCAAATGCAACCATAAGTCGTTGTTTTATATTGCCGTGACCGGCAAGTGCCGACACTGCTCCGTAGAACCGATTGAGGTGGTTGGACATTTCCACTCCAGATTTCTTATTATTATCGCTTTAATTATTACGCCGCTTTTTCTACTTTCAGAGCGGCTTCTTACGCTTCAGAGTAATGCTGCCTCCTGCAGCAAGCGGCTGGAAACCGCTCAAATCCTTGTCTACTCCTATGGTATCAAATACCTGCGTCGCTTTTTTATAGCAGATAATTGGAAGTAACTGCAACTCCCAATCATTCCTGACGAATCTCGATCGTCCACGATTCACCCTCAAGGTCCCGCGTTTCAACATAAAGTGGCGAGTCCTGACCGACCTGCCAATCGGTCGCCAGAGTCTCTGCCATGAGGTAATCGCGGTATTTTTCGAGGGCAGCCTCGACGGCACTGGAACCCGAAACACCGAGAACAATTCGATCGGACACCTCGAGACCTGCCTGTTTCCGGGCCTCTTGCACCGTTCGAATCAATTCTCTGGCAACACCCTCTTGAATGAGTTCAGGATTCAAACTGGTATCGAGCGCTGTTAAATATCCACCGTCTTCACCGCATGCAAATCCTTCCGCGGAACTCGTTTCTATCAAGACATCTTCTGGACCAAACGAGATTGATTCGCCCTGAACGTCAACCGAAAATTCTTCATTGCTTGCAACTGCGGTCGCGATCGCTGCGCCGTCCGCTTCGTCTAGCGCTTTACGAATGTGTGGAATGAGTTTGCCGTATTGCTTACCGATCCGCGGCAAGTTCGGCTTAATACGATAAGACACCAAACCCGCGTCACGCGCGATGAACTCTATCGTTTTAACATTGAGTTCTTCCAAAACTTGATCACGATGCCCATCTAGCGCTTTCGCAGCTTTGTCATCGGGCGTACGAACCAAAAGGCGCGACAAGGGTTGCCGAGTTCGCACGCCAGATTGACTCCGAGCCGCTCTCGCCAGCCCAACGACCTTTTGCACAACGTCTATCTCGTACAAAAGATCAGCGTCATCGCGATCCTCATCAATTTCCGGCCACGCACACATGTGCACGCTAAGCGGAGCATCTCTCTCAAGACTTTTCACTAAATTTTGGTAGATGTCTTCGGCCATGAAAGGCACGAACGGTGCAAGGAGCCGATTGATCGTTTCCAAACACTCATAGAGAGTCGCATAGGCGGATTTTTTGTCGGCCGCATCCACCGATTTCCAAAACCGGCGCCTATTGCGACGTACATACCAGTTACTCAACTGATCAACGAATGATTCAATCGCTTCGCCAGCACTTTTGGCATCGAAGTTATCCAATGCTTCCGTACATTGACGAACGGTTTGATTAAGCAATGCTATCGCCCACCGATCAATCTCCGGTCGCTCATTAAGTGGCACCCGATCGTTAGGATCAAATTCATCGATTCGAGCGTAGAGCACAAAGAAACCGTAGGTATTCCAATAAGTATTGATAAACGAACTCGCGACATCCTGAACGATGCCAACGGAAATTCGTTTCAAGACTTCAGGACTTAAACGTGCAAGGAAATACCAACGCAGCGCATCGGCGCCGACCGTATCGAACACGTCGTATGGATCGACGATATTGCCAACGGACTTCGACATTTTTTTGCCATCCTGATCCACAATCAGATTCAGGCAGATACAGTTTCGATAGGCGACGCTATCTGACACAAGCGTCGAAATCGCGTGCAGAGTGTAAAACCACCCGCGCGTTTGATCGATCGCCTCGCAAATGTAGTCCGCAGGGAAATGCT
>JABIUH010000273.1 GCA_018701055.1 Woeseia sp.
CCAAGACCCCGTCGCGAAGCCAGGGGTGGAAACAACGTGATAATCAGCAGTAACAGTTTCTACTGTCACAACGGCACGTCGGTCCAATGCGACTGCAATAGCAGGTGCACCGACCAGGACCGCATACTCTCCTGATATCACAGCCTTGCCGGGAACCGTTACTGTCAGCTGCTTCATTCTGACGGCAACAATTTTGCGCCTGCTCCGAGTTTGGTCTGTAGCAATGACAGCACGCCCGGCGTCGCCTTCAGCGCGTCCATTACGGCTGCGGCCGACTCGGGCAAACAAACCGCCTTGACTTGCGGGCCTGCATCGATGGTAAAAAATACTGCATGGCCGGTGGACTGGAGCGAACGAATGGTTTCAAGGCAGCTCAATGTAGCGCTGTTCCAATAAACAATTGGCGGCCTCGAACTCCACATAACAGAGTGCATCTTTAAACAATTGTGTTCCGAAATAGTAGCCAGGCGTTCGAAGTCGCGAGAGAGAACCGCGTCTTTAGCAGTCCCAAAGTCATCATCCTGGCGTTTGACCCAACTGGCGTAGAAGGGCGAAGTTTTTTCGCCACGAATCATCGCAGCGCCAGATCCAACCGGTTTTTCCCCTTTCTCTGTAACCGCCACGATGACCTCCAATGGCCATTCATCCGGGTCAAGAAGCGGTTGCACGTCAATATGTTCATCACCCGCGGTGAGCGTAACAATGCCACCATAAAGCGAACGCGCAGCCGAGCCAGAACTCGTTCCAGCCAATTGAGCAAGCGTCTGTGTGGCATAGGTCTTACCGCAAGCGGCGGCGGTCGCGACAACCAACGCCGCAAATGCCGATGCGGATGACGCCAGACCTGCGCCGATCGGAAAATTACCCTCGCTGACGATCGACGCGGGGTCGCGTTCCGTGCCAGCGATAAGATCGATGCAGTGACTGACTCTCTGCTCCATTGCCGGTGTCGGGACGCCATTGACCAATAAGGTGTCCGAGCCAACCTCAGCCCCGAAATCGACCGACATTTTCGTCCACAAACTATCCAAGGTCACGGACAAGGAACTGACGGCCGGCAGGTTCTTATCGTGATCGCGTTTTCCCCAATATTTAATCAGGGCGATGTTAGGTTGTGCCTGAGCTTCTGCTTTCATTTTTGAGTCACTTGAGAACCTAAAACACTAGTGCGAGATTGGCAGCCGGATTATAGCGCTCGGGCGCACCCAGCAGTCCGAAAAAAAACCGGGGCCACGTTACGGCACGCGCGCGAGACAAAGGATAAAGCCTAAGAAAACCTAGTGTACACGCCAGTTTACCGCTACGCGGCCTCGGCTTTCGAGGGCGTTTTCGCGGCCGTATCGTGCCGTTTGAGACTTTTTCAATACGCCGTCCGGCCAGGTTTCGTGTACGCTTATCGAGATGAAAGGAATGCAAAAGATGGAGACAGACGAAGAACTGTCTAGCGGCAAAAAGGACCGCCATACCAACCGGATCGAGGCATGTTTGGATCGCATTCTGCCGCCCGTATCGAAGCTGCCAGGAAGACTCCACGAAGCGATGCGCTATTCCGTGCTCAACGGCGGCAAGCGGATTCGCCCATTACTGGTTTATGCCGCCGGCGAATGTCTCAATGTCGGGCTGGAGAAGCTGGATGTGCCCGCAACCGCAATTGAGCTACTACACGCATTCTCATTGGTCCATGACGACCTGCCCGCGATGGATAACGACGATTTGCGCCGCGGGCAACCCACCGTTCATCGCAAGTTTGATGAGGCGACAGCCATCCTCGCCGCAGACGCGCTGCAACCGCTTGCCTTTCAGGCCATCGCGACGGCGCCATCGCTTAACGCAAATGAAATCACCAACCTTGTCGCGCTAATTGCCGATGCCTGCGGTTCGCTGGGCATGACCGGCGGTCAAGCTATTGACCTCGCGTCAGAGGGCAAGCAACTTTCGGTCGCAGAATTGACTGAACTCCATAGTTTGAAAACCGGAGCGCTGATACGTGCCTCGGCGATGTCGGCGTGTAGCCTTACTCCCGAGGTAACAAGCGAGCAGCGTGCAGCCATGAATCGCTTCGCGGCCGATATTGGCCTGGCGTTTCAGATCCGCGACGACATTCTCGACGTTACCGGACACACTCAAGTCATCGGAAAGCCCACTGGCTCTGACGAAAATTTACAAAAAGCGACGTGGCCATCCGTATTCGGCATGGAAGAAAGCATCCGACGTTGCGACGAGTTACTGGAGTCGTCCAGAGACGCACTGACAATCTTTGGCTCTGCCGCGGATACTCTGCAAACCCTCGCGACATTTATTGTCGAACGAGAACGTTAGACCGGAGCATTCATAAAATGGCCACGCCCTTGCATGAGTATTGATTGCACAGAGGGTCTTCTTTCCTCGGAAATACAGTCTGCATTCCGCTTAATCCGGAAATCCTCTGTGCAATCAATCCTCTGTCCAATCATCACGTCCATTCAAGAATACTCCGGGCCAGGAAATCTCTGATGCAAGATCGCAAGATCCTCCACGTCGACATGGATGCCTTCTACGCATCCGTCGAACAACGGGATAATCCTGAATTACGCGGCAAACCGGTTGTCGTTGGGGGAAACAATCGTGGCGTCGTGGCGGCTGCGAGCTACGAAGCGCGCGTATTCGGAATTCGCTCGGCAATGCCTATGCGCGACGCGTTACGACGTTGTCCGGATCTAAACAGGGTCCCACCACGTATGTCCTTATACCAGGACGTATCCAAACAGATATTTACAATCTTTCGTGAATTTACGCCGGTCGTTGAAGGACTCTCCCTCGATGAGGCGTTTCTCGATGTGACCAATAGCCTACAGCTCTTCGGCGATGAAATATCCATCGCCAAAGAAGTTAAGCGTCGCATTCTCGACACAACCAGTCTCACCGCATCGGTCGGTGTTGCTCCCAATAAACTGGTAGCCAAGATTGCCTCCGACCTGGACAAACCAAACGGACTTGTCGTTGTAACGGATGCGAATATGCGCGAGACCCTCGATCCATTACCCGTACAGGTCATACCTGGCATCGGCAAGGAAACTCTCGCCCGACTGCAGCGAGTTTCAATCAATACGATTGCCGATCTTCGCCAAGCGCAAGATCGAGACATCAATCCAATATTCGGTCGTTTCGCGGCACGTGCTCGCGACCGCGCCGCTGGCATTGATGTCCGTCCCGTCGTGCCATCCCGGGAAGACAAATCGATTAGCGCAGAGGAGACTTTCGATGTCGATCTCAGCGCACGCAATGACCTAAGGCGTCACCTGCTGAAACTCGCCGAACGGACGGCCGCCAGATTACGCGCCAAGGATCTGGTTGCGGGGACAGTACAGATCAAAATCCGACAGGACGATTTTTCAACTTATACGCGGCAGTGCGCGATGCGCCCACCGGTCAATAGTACCGAGACCCTGTATGGCGCGGCCACAAAACTCCTCGATGACTGGCTATCGGAAAATCCAGGCGCAAAAATAAGACTGCTCGGAGTCGGCGGGAGTGAACTGGGCCGCGATTCTCAGCCAGACTTGTTTGCGCCGACAACGAAATCCGGCGGCTCCCAGTTGGATCAAGCGGTGGATCAGATTCGCGACAAGTTCGGCGATCTATCGTTGGAACGCGCAAGAACACTGGACTAGTGGTCGACTAAGTACACGGGCAATCCGCCGACTGACAAATCAGGTAATATCGCCTAATCGGCACTGTCTGCCGCCTAACTAAATCAGCATGTACACAAGTTTTTTTGGGCTCAACGAGAAGCCATTTACGATCACGCCGGATCCTCGCTATTTATTTATGAGCGAACGCCACGGTGAGGGGCTCGCGCACCTGGTTTACGGCGTCACGGAGGGCGGCGGCTTTATCCAGCTGACGGGCGAAGTCGGCACTGGCAAAACCACGCTTGTGCGAACCTTGCTTGGTCAAATTCCGGCGGAAGTTGATATAGCGCTGATTCTCAACCCTCAGCTCAGTGCGCTGGAATTTCTGCTCGCCATTTGCGAAGAGCTCGGCATCGTGATTGCGGTAGAAGATAAGAAGAGCGCCAAATCTTTAGTCGACGCACTTAACCAGCACCTGCTTGATGCGCACTCACGCGGACGCCGCGTAATTTTGCTGGTAGATGAAGCGCAAAACCTATCTGCAGGGGTCCTCGAACAGCTGCGCCTCCTGACCAACCTCGAAACCGCGCGGCAGAAACTTCTACAAATTATTTTGATCGCACAACCGGAGCTTCGCGAGAAACTCGCGCAAGAGAACCTCAGGCAACTCGCGCAGCGAATAACCGGTCGTTACCACTTAGAACCATTATCGGCAGATGAAGCATCACGGTATATCGACCATCGGTTACGCGTAGCAGGGGCATTGACCGAGATCTTTAACCCGGCCGCGAAGCGCGAGGTATTCCGGCTATCGGGCGGCGTGCCACGCATCATGAATGTCATCTGCGATCGTGCACTCCTGGGCGCTTACACCCGTGAAGAACGGACGATCGACAAGCCTTTGGTTACCAAGGCCGCGGCCGAAGTATCAGGTCAGACGACGACGCCAATGTTGCTTAAGTGGGCGTTGCCTATCATTGGCGTTGTAACTTTGAGCCTTGCGACATTTGCACTTTGGCCAAACGTCGACGACAAGGAAGTACCTACAAACAATACCCGCGGCGAAATTCCGGTGGCCTCTGTCGTCGAGGAAGCAGCTGCAACAGTTGCTGAATCGCCTCCGCCAAAACTAGATATCAATTCTTTGTTATCTGCGCACGACGACTTTGACAGCTTCAAGGTTCTTTTTGACCAGTGGAACGTAGACTACGATGCTATTCCCGGCACTGCCTGTGAACAAGCAATCGCCGCCGACCTGCGTTGCTACTTCCAACGCGGCAGTTGGACCACACTGCTGCAACTTGATCGTCCGGCACTGATCACGTTGACTGGCAATGACGGTGCCTCCTGGCAGGTTGCTTTGATCGGATTGACTGAGACAGACGCTCAGCTCCTCATTGATGGCAGTGAAATCACTGTGCCAGTTGCGGATCTGGCACATTATTGGTTCGGACAATTCATGATTCTGTGGCGACCGCCCAATGCTAATGAACAACAGATTGGACCGGGCACACGCAGCCCCAACGTCGTTTGGCTACGCGAGAGTCTCGCCGAAATTGATAAGCGAAATCTGGAGTTTACCGCGGATGGCGAAGTGTTCGATGATCAGCTCGCGACCCTATTGATTGAGTTCCAGCGCGGACATCGTCTCGACGCAGATGGAATCGCTGGTTTGAAGACTCAGATCATTATCAATTCGATGCTCGAATCAAACCAATCACCACGCCTCAAAGCGACTCGCTGAGCAAACAACGGACTCGACACAATGTCATTTATTCTGGATGCACTTAAAAAATCAGAGACTGAGAGGCAGCAACAGAATGCACCCGGGTTCGCAACCATCCCGCAGCATGACAATGGTCGGGCGCCGAGCAAATGGATTTGGCTGGTATTTGGCCTACTGGGGATAAACCTCATTGTCCTGGCCGGAATCTATCTTTGGTCTGAGCCACAATCAACTGAAACAGTATCGGTCGCCATTCAACCGACAAGTGAGTCCGCGACATTTTCTGACATGGTGTCGGAGGCAAAACGTGTCCAGCCTGATACCACTGAAACGGATATCTCGACCCCATCAGCTCAGACGGGAAGTGCCACAATTAACGGCACTAGCAACGACGAACTGCCCTCGGGATCTGTCAGTGACGCGTTTGATACGTTTAACGTTTTACGTGCAAAAGGTGTGCTGGTATTGCCGGACATGCACCTCGATATTCACGTCTTCGCCGGAGCACCCGCGGACCGATTCATTTTTGTGAACATGTCGAAGTATAAAGAGAACGCAGTTCTGAATGAGGGGCCGCGTGTTGTGGAAATCACGCCAGAAGGCGTAATACTCGAACACCAAAACACGACTTTCTTGCTACCGCGGCAGTAGAATCCATGACTTGACCGGGGTGATGTGGAATCGGTCAGGCAATGGCATCGCCAGCGGCCTCGATCAACTCCGGAACTTCATTACGGGCATTGTTGACCGTTCGCTGGACTGGCCAGGCTCGGAACAGTGGGCTGCCAACGGTGACTTCGTCCAACAGATCCATATCGCCATCTAACCAGCGGGTTGAATTTTCCGGCTCCAAAACGATTGGCATCCGATGGTGAACTTGCGATAAGAAATCATTTGCGGCTGTTGTCACAATAGTCGTTGTTTGCAGAATTTCTTCTGTTTCTTTACTCTGCCACCGTTCCCAGAGCCCGGCAAACGCAAACGCCTGGCCGTTAGCGAGCGATATGAAATAAGGTGTTTTACCGTCGCCCTCTTTGCGCCATTCGTAAAATCCATCGGCGAGAATCAAGCAACGACGCTTGCGGTAGGCGCTGCGGAACGACGGTTTCTCGGTAACCGTTTCCGCCCGAGCATTGATCATACGATTGCCGATCGCAGGATCTTTGGCCCAGAACGGGACAAGCCCCCAGCGCAGCATCGTCAACTCATTCCGCTGCTCCTCACTGCGACGAATCGATGCCACAAATTGAGTTGGAGCGATGTTGTAACGCGGTTCTACGGTCGGCGATGCTGACACACCGAACAAAGCGGCAACCGCCTCACTGGGTGAATAAAAGGCATATCGCCCACACATGTTATTGCCTAATGCCGACGCCGCGGTTCAGCAGTACCAGATTGAGAGAAAACAGCCCAACAACGAAAACTGTAACTATCATATAGGCATAGCCGATACTGATATCCGATACGCCGAGAATGCCATACCGAAATGCGTTGACCATGTAGAGAATAGGATTGCCCAAAGACACCGTCTGCCAGAATTCAGGTAACAACGATATCGAATAAAACACGCCGCCCAAATACGTTAGCGGTGTTAGCACGAACGTCGGAATAATCGAAATGTCGTCGAACTTGTTTGCAAAAACTGCATTGACGAAACCGAGCAAAGAAAAAACAATCGAGGTTAGAATTACCATCGAAAACGTGATGAGTGGATGCGCGATGGACAGATCCGTGAATCCAAGGGCAATGATTGTGACCATGATGCCGACAAATAGACCGCGCGTTATTCCACCGGCAACGTGCCCGATGATAATGGTCGCATTCGACATCGGGGATACCACCATTTCTTCAACATGTTTGCCAAACTTCGCACCAAAAAACGATGAGACCACATTGCCGTAGGAATTCGTAATAACAGACATCATGATCAGTCCGGGTGCGATGTACTGCATATAATCGAATCCGTCCATCGTGCCAATGCGACGGCCGATCAGGTTGCCGAAAATAATGAAATACAATGTCATCGTAATAGCCGGCGGAACGATGGTTTGAATCCAGATGCGTACCACTCGAATGACTTCTTTACGCAGTAACGTCTTAAACCCTATCCAGTTAAGTCGCAAATTCATGTTCTTTCACTACCCATCAGCCTACTGACGCCTGTCTGTTCTCGACCAAGCCCATGAATAATTCTTCCAGTCGATTTGCTTTATTACGCAGACTTACGACGGCGATGCTTCGCTCTGCAAGTGCACCGAAAATCGCGTTCAGGTCGTCGCCAGAATTTATTGCAACTTCAAGCTCGTGTGAATTGACTAAATTGGTTTCGAATCCGGGTAGCGAGGGCGCTTCATCTTGTCCATCGCGCAGCGTCAGTATCAAAACTTCGCGCTGCAACTTGCGCAGGACGGTACTCATGGGCGCATCTTCTATGATGACGCCTTCATCAATAATCGCGACATCACGACACAGGTTCTCTGCCTCTTCCAGATAGTGCGTGGTCAAAATGATGGTTGTGCCGGCTTCATTCCTACGTTGCAGAAAGTCCCACATCGAACGTCGAATTTCGATGTCGACGCCAGCGGTTGGCTCATCGAGTATGAGTAATCGCGGTTCGTGGATTAATGCCCGTGCGATCATGAGTCGTCGCTTCATGCCGCCAGACAAAGTGCGCGCCGCGTCGAAACGTCGATCCCAAAGCCTGAGCTCCGTCAAATACTGTTCCGCACGCTGCAGCGCAAGTGGTCTATCAATGCCGTAGTAGCCGGCCTGATTGACGACGATATTTAACACCGGCTCGAACATATTCATGTTCAATTCTTGCGGGACCAATCCTATGCAGGCCTTGGCCGCCTCAAGGTCGGTGTCAATATTGTGGCCAAAGATCTCTACTTTGCCGGAGGTCTTGCTGATCAGAGACGACATAATTCCAATCGCCGTTGTCTTACCAGCACCATTCGGACCGAGTAATGCGTAAAAGTCGCCAGGATTGACGTTAAAATCAATCCCCTTTAGCGCGTGGACGTCATTTCCGTAAGTCTTCGTTAGTTTTTCAATGGATAGAGCTTTCATGCGACGCGTATTGTATACGCGTCTCGATGGAATCGTTGATTATTTCTTTCCTGGCCAATCCGCCCACCGAAGCCCAGGAATGCTTATTGATAAGAGGCAGATTGAGCAATTCCGTCCGTATTTAGGCCCGCCTTGTCCTTCGAACTTACTGTTCTCAGACAGCATCCAGGAAATACTGGATCAGAAAGTCCCTAATTGTTGTTCGATTTTTTTACCTGTGCAACGCGATACTGGGGCGTTGCGGTTTTACGTGCGGCCACCGACCAGGTATTCGGCCTTTCAGCAGAAGCGTCCGTCAGAAACGTCTGTAGTGCCGTGATTTGTGCGGCGAAACTGGCCAACGCTTGTCGACTGAGCCCGCTTCCAAGTAACTTACGCCACAGATCAGGACGGTGCGAAAGGCGAATCACGGGCGAATCGCCAGTTGCCCTAAACCCCTCCAGCAATTCGATTACCGTTTGTTCGGCGATGCGCTCGCTCCAATATACTGTCGCGCCAAATGTAAGACGTAGTGCGTACGGATTTCTTTGTGCCAGCTGCCAAGCGAAACTCAGGCCGGCGGAAACCAGCGTCTCGACATCGGCAGATTGCTGCACGCCAAAGAGATCGCGCGCTCGTTCGTCAGCGAGCATGCGGGTCCAGTAGGCGTCCTCATTTTCTCTAAATGAAAACAACAGGAATGGCGTCTTCGCGAGTCGCTTGATCTCCGTTGCCGTCAAATTCGTGATGCGCTCGATGAGCTCGGCGGGAAGTGCTTCCAACCCTCGGCGAAGCTCCGTCTGGCGTTGCAGCAGCGTGAGCCAGGATCGATTCAAAGCTGCAACATTCTCGAAATCTGCCTCTTCAGGCCCTCTAAATCCCATAATTTTCCTCCCAAATACCCGCTTCTCGATCTGTTTTTGCTGGCAATGCTGAATTATTAGAATTCTTATTACATTCCCATTTACGGATACTATAGTCTCTTGTATAACTATATATGATTAAAAACTAGCATAAAGGGGAAGATATGCGCCTGACGGATAACCGATATTCGGGAGAAAAGCAACAATTTGAGCTAGCGCTGAGAATGATTCAGCACGAAGCGCGGACCAGGACCATTCGGCTATGCACGGGTTTAAGCGACGACCGAATTCGCAAGGTCTATACGACCTACTTTAGAAATAGTGGCGATATGGCGGTCAAGCGGCGCAGAGGAAAATCGCCGCGGCAAATAAATTTGTTCGTTAAGACACCCCAGCATCAACTGGAGGCAACCACCCTGATCGCATTATTTTGCAACAGCTTATTACTTCGGGTCGATACATCGAACAAGGTCTATGCCCGCTGGCCGCGACCAGACGTCGAGTATGGCCATCGGGTTTGCCGTGCGTTTGAGACCTACCAAATGCTGCACCCCCAAGCCGCGTTGAATTTTGAATGGGCGTGGAATTTACTGCAGAGCATCGTGCGCAACGACGAGCTTTATCTGGCGGTTTGTCGGCGCTGTCGGAGCAAGTATGTACAAGATGCCTATGCCCTCGATCGTCGTATTTGCCCAAGTTGTTCGTTGAGCGGTAAACCGCACTGATTCAAGTCCGGCAAACATTCGCTACACTACGCTGGATATGAATAGCCAAAACGTATTTGCCGGCGCATTCGTCGATCGATCCGGTCACAGGAGAGAAGACCCGGACTGGCTGATTGCGGCCATCCGCAGCGATAACGCGCGATTTTTGCCGGTGTGGAAAAATCAGTGTTTGACCAGCGGAGAGTCGCCGCGGGTCAATCTGGTCGGAAAGTCAGTAGCGAATCAATACCTGGTCGAGGAAGAAGCAATCTTTCTCGGCATCTTCAATGATCAGCCTGTCTTTGCACTCCCTATTAGTGACGAGGTCACCGCCCCATTCGATGCAGCGGACGATTTTCATGATCTGCGCTACCTTGGCAGCGTGCTGCCAGCGGATGAATCAAATCTCACTGCACAGGCAATTGCCCTAATTAATTGGCACCAATTGCAGAAGTTCTGCGGAATTTGCGGCTCGGCAACACGGAACGTGTCCGGCGGCAACACACGCCAATGTATCAACGAGGAATGCGGCAACCGCATATTTCCCCGTGTTGACCCGGCGATTATAGTATTGGTCTCAAGAGGCGATCAGTGCTTGCTTGGCCGTCAGAATAGCTGGCCGGAAGGTCGGTACTCGACAATCGCAGGATTCGTCGAACCCGGAGAGAGCCTCGAAGACGCGGTACGCCGCGAAGTGCTGGAGGAAACCAACATTCGGGTCGGCTCCGTTCACTACCATAGCTCGCAACCCTGGCCGTTTCCCTCCTCCCTTATGCTCGGCTTTACCGCTAGCGGAGAATCCGAAGAGATCCTTCTGAATGACGGAGAACTGGAGGACGCGCGCTGGTTTAGTCACAAGGAACTCCGCTCGGGTTTTCCAAAGCTTCCGTATCGACTCTCAATTGCCAGACGTCTCGTCGACAATTGGCTAACAAGTAACGGCTAAGCGGACCATCAGATGTGTTTGGTCGTTTTTGCATGGCAGGTTCACCCGAAATTTCCGCTGGTGATAGCGGCCAATCGCGATGAGCTTCATAGTCGCCCGACGCAGGCGTTACATTGGTGGGCGGACGAACCTACCCTTCTAGGCGGCAGAGATTTACAAGCAGGTGGGACTTGGTTTTCTGTCGCACGGAATGGACGCATCGCAACGGTCACCAACTACCGTGAAAGTCACACGCGACAATCTTCGCGGCGCTCGAGAGGAGAGTTGGTCACCCAATTTTTGACCGGCGAAAAATCACCTAACGACTACGCAAGCAACATTCCAATTGATAACTACGCAGGATTTAACCTGCTGGTCGCAGACCAAAATGAACTTTGCTATCTGTCTAATCGCGGTGATGCACCAAAAACTCTGGAGCCAGGTATTTACGGCCTCAGCAATGCATCGCTCGATACACCCTGGTGGAAATTGGAGCAAACAAGAACGACCTTAGAAAAACTAATCGCTGGGAACCGGGTCAACGAAACAACGCTGCTGCGAATGATGGCTAATAAAGAGAAGGCGCCCGTCGACGACGTTCCGGCAGGTCCACTGCCATTCGAAATCGGCCGCGCGTTGACAGCTCCTTTCATTGTTACACCGGAATACGGCACTCGTTGCACCAGCATCTTGCTAAGGCACCAAAATGGTCAGATAGCGGTGACCGAGCGACGATTTGATGCGCGCGGGAAGTCGACCGGCGATTCGCGCTTCAGCTTCGTTGAGCGCTAATCTGTATTGGCAAACACCGACATTAACCAACGACGAATGTCCGCTATTTCATCAGGACATACAGCATGCGCCATCGGATATTCACGCCAATCGATATCAAATCCCGCTGCCATGAGCCGGTTCCGGGCGTTAGCCCCCATTGCCAGCGGCAAAACCGGATCGAAGCTGCCGTGCGCCATAAAGACGGGTAGATCGCGAGATTGAAGTACCGCCTCTTCCATGTCTCCACGCAGCGGTAAGTAGGTCGACAAAGCCATCAACCCAGCCAGCGATTGCGCATGGCCAATCCCGGCAAGCATCGCAATTGCGCCGCCCTGCGAGAATCCCGCGACAGCGATCCGCTCGTAAGCGATGCCACGCTCATGTTCACGTTGAATGAGTTCAAGCAAGATCTGGCGACTTTCCTCGATGCCAGCATCATCCAACTGGCCATCGCGATCGAGTGCCAGAATGTCAAACCACGCGCGCATTTCGGCGCCACCGTTAATGGTCACCGGTCGAACCGGCGCGTGTGGAAAAACGAAGCGCAAATTGGCACTGCCCTCTAAATCCAACTCAGGCACGATGGGCTCGAAATCATGCCCGTCGGCACCGAGACCATGTAACCAGATTACAGATCCGTCTGCGTTCCCCGCGGGCTCAACCTCCACTGTTTCTACTGTTGGCATGACGTTTTCCCAGCACCAAAAGCGTGCAGTCTGATATGCGCGCCACCCGTTAGCAAGGGTCGCAGCAGCAAAGCAATTCTGGGATAGTGCTCGGATCTGAGATGATCAATCTGATATCCCACGTTGGAGAATAAGAAATGAGTCGGCTTTGGGAAAAAGGTCTGCCACTGGATGAGCGCGTGTTGCGATACACGGCGGGTGAGGATCATTTGTTGGATGCTCGCCTTCTCGCTTATGACGTTCGTGGCTCCATCGCGCACGCTGAAATGCTCGCGGAACAAGGCTTGCTTGAGCAAGACGACAGCGTGGCAATTAGTGCCGCACTACGTGAACTACACACCGAGTTCGAAGCCGGTGAATGGACGATTCAATTAGAAGACGAAGACGTTCATACAGCGCTGGAGTCACGCTTAATCGACAAAATAGGTGCGGCCGGTGGGAGAGTTCACCTGGGGCGCTCACGCAACGATCAGGTGTTGACCGCGATGCGGCTGTATTTGCGGGATGCGACCGGAGCGGTATCCGATAGCGTTCAGGGCCTGCTGAAGGCAATCGAAACACTGACCTCAAAAGAGGGGGAAATACCGCTGCCCGGTACGACGCACATGCAGCATGCGATGCCCTCGACCGTAGCGCTTTGGGCAGGCGGATTTGCAGAGGCATTCCAGGATGCACAATCCGGGCTCGCAGCCGCGCAACGCAGAACTAACAAGAACCCACTCGGCAGTGCCGCTGGCTACGGCACGCCCGGCTTAAATATCAATCGCGATACCACGACTCAAAAGCTCGATTTCGCCGAAACGCAAACGCCGGTTACTGCCGTACAACTTTCTCGAGGAAAAGCAGAGTCGACACTGCTGTTCGAACTATCCCTGCTGATGCAGGATCTCGGGCGGCTCGCCAGTGATCTGCTACTTTTTTACACGCAGGAATACCGTTACATCACCCTTGCGCCTGAAGTAACCACTGGATCGTCAATCATGCCGCAAAAAAGAAATCCAGATGTGCTGGAACTGGTACGCGGCGCGGCGGGGACGGTACAAGCTTGCATGCAAGAATGCATGCTCATCACTGCCAAATTACCATCCGGCTTCCAGCGTGATTTACAGCGTCTCAAGCCACCCGTGTTCCGGGCAATCGATCTGACGATTGAAAGCGTCGACATCATGGCGTATCTACTTTCAGCGGTGCACTTTCTACCGGACAATATCGTAATGGAAGACGATCTTTACGCGACAGGAGCAGCGTATAAATTGGTGCAGACAGAGGGCATCCCGTTTCGCGAGGCCTATCGCCGCATTGCAGATAACAACGAGTGACGGAATAAGCACCGGTACACAGAATTTCCCTTCTGTTCTGGTATACCATCAATCTCAACCTGATCGCGGTCAACTGCCTGGAGATCCGCATGCGTAACGCTGTCGCTTCATTCGTATTGCTCCTTCTTTCACTGGCATTCCTGTCAGCTTGCGGACAGACGGGACCGTTGTTTTTACCGGGTAACCCCAGCCAGATACAAACTTCGCCGCCAGCCGAACCGTCGACTGAAGAAACCGACGAAGACGATGAAGACGATGAAGACAATCAAGACCCAACAATAAACCGACAATAAAACGGCGCGGGCGTAAGCTCGCGATAAGAGGCAAATGAGCGATAAAAAACTCGTCCTGGTGGACGGTTCTTCCTATTTATACCGCGCGTACCACGCGCTACCGAAACTGACCAGTTCCCGCGGCGAGGCAACGGGTGCCATTCATGGCGTTCTTAACATGATTAACAAGCTGGTGGCAGAAGAAACGACCGAGCATTTTGTGGTGATCTTTGACGCGCCAGGCAAAACGTTTCGCGATGAATTATTCAGTGAGTACAAAGCGAATCGCCCACCAATGCCAGATGACTTACGAGAACAAGTCGATCCTTTATTGAAAGCAATCCCTGCGATGGGACTACCGTTGCTGCGCGTCGACGGTGTAGAGGCTGATGACGTAATTGGAACATTGTGTCACCTCGCAGAGGCTGCCGGTATGCAGGTACTCGTGTCTACCGGCGACAAAGACATGGCTCAATTGGTCAATGCGAACGTAACACTCGTCAACACAATGACTGGTTCAAGACTCGACCGTGAAGGCGTGAAGAAAAAGTTCGATGTTTTTCCAGAACAGATCATCGACTACCTCGCGCTGGTCGGCGATAGCTCGGACAACATACCCGGCGTACCAAAGGTGGGCGCGAAGACAGCTGCGAAGTGGCTGAATCTATATCCGACTGCGGAAGAGATTATTGCTAATGCTGATGAATTCGCAGGCAAAGTCGGCGAAAGCCTCCGCGAGAATATCGACCAACTAAAAATGTCACAGACGTTGGCGACAATTCGTCTCGACGTTGAATTGCCTAACGGGCCAGCCGAACTAAAGCGCGCTGCAGCCGATGTTGAAACGCTACGCGAGTTTTTTAGCCGCTACGAAATGAAGCGCATGCTGAGCCAGTTAGACGACAATTCCACAGCGGGAGAGGAGGTCACGCCGGCAGAACCAACGCCGAAGGGAAATTACGAAACCGTACTGACAGAAAAAGATTTTTCGCGCTGGCAGAAAAAAATTAATGCGGCGGATCTGACCGCATTCGACACTGAGACAACCAGCATTAACTATATGGAAGCCGAGCTGGTTGGCATTTCACTCGCAGTAGAGACCGGTGAGGCTGCCTACATACCGGTTGCGCATGATTATCCTGGCGCACCAGATCAACTCAATCGCGACTTCGTGCTCAACGCGATGAAGGATTTTTTGGAGGATCCGGAGAAACCAAAAGTCGGGCACCACCTGAAATACGATGCGCATATCCTTGCCCGGTACGATATTCAGCTGCGCGGCATGGCTTTCGACTCCATGTTGGAGTCCTACGTATTGAATAGCGTCGCAACTCGGCATGATATGGATTCCGTCGCGCGCCACTACCTGAACGTGGACACAATTCACTATGCAGACGTTGCTGGAAAAGGTGTAAAACAACTGACCTTCAATCAGGTCGATCTTGAACAAGCCGCACCATACGCCGCAGAAGATGCAGACATAACGCTTAAGCTTCACAACAAAATCTGGGGTGAGCTGAAGAAAACGCCATCGCTCCGTACTGTCTACGAAGACATCGAGCAACCGTTAGTACCGGTGTTGCTCAAAATGGAGGAATGCGGCGTACTGCTGGATCGCGGCATGCTGAAGAAACAAAGTGGTGAATTAGCGATCACCATGATGACATTGGAAAAAGAGGCGCACGAACTCGCCGGCGGCCCATTCAACTTAGGCTCTCCAAAACAACTACAGGAAATCCTTTTCGGCCAGTTAGGCCTACCAGTAATCCGCAAGACACCAAAGGGTCAACCCTCGACAGCAGAGGATGTGCTGCAGGAACTTGCCGGCGACTTCGATCTGCCCCGCGTCATTCTCCAATACCGCAGCGTCAGCAAACTAAAAAGCACCTATACAGACAAACTGCCGCTTCAGGTTGCAGAACACACTGGACGTATTCATACGTCCTACCATCAAGCTGTCGCAGCCACCGGTCGTTTGTCGTCAACCGATCCTAACTTGCAGAATATTCCGATCCGCACGCCGGAGGGAAGGCGCATCCGACAGGCGTTCATACCGCCAGAAGGGAAAATTTTGTTAGCGGCGGACTATTCGCAGATCGAATTGCGCATCATGGCGCATTTGTCAGGCGACGAAGGCCTTGTCAAAGCGTTTACAGAAGACTTGGATGTGCATAGCGCGACCGCCGCCGAGGTATTTGGGTTAGACGTTGACAAGGTTACTGTCGACCAGCGGCGCTCCGCAAAAGCGATTAATTTTGGCTTGATGTACGGCATGTCTGCATTCGGCCTTGCCAAGCAGCTCGGGATTGGTCGCGGCCAAGCGCAGGAATACGTTGAACTGTATTTCGATCGCTACCCGGGTGTCCGTAAATTCATGGACGATATTCGAGAGCAGGCGCGGCAAACCGGTTTCGTGGAAACGGAGTTTGGTCGAAGACTGTACTTACCGGAGATTAACGATCGCAATGCCCAACGCCGCCAATACGCCGAACGAAGCGCTATCAATGCCCCTATGCAGGGCACGGCGGCCGACATTATCAAACGCGCGATGATCACAGTGCACAACTGGCTGTCAGACGACAAAGTGCCCGCCCGCATGATCATGCAGGTGCACGATGAGTTAGTTTTGGAAGTCGACGAGAAGTCCGTGGATTCAGTGCGTGCAGAAGTTGTAAAACTCATGAGTGCCGCAGCAGATTTGTCAGTGCCGCTAAAGGTTGATGCGGGAGTAGGCCTCAATTGGGACGAAGCCCACTAGTACGACAAAGCCGCCGCTAGCAAGGACACTAGCGGCAATCAGGCTTAATAAATTCAATAACTTAGCGATCGAATGGAACTCTTGGCAATTTTTTCGTTCCAATCTTCTGAGTGCATTAGCACTCGTCTGCTTATCTCCCTATGCGGACTTGCAACACGGTCACCCCAAGCCTGTTGCGAACACTCAGCCCCGGTTGCCATCAGGCATCTGGGGTTTTTTACTATAGGTGGTTGAAAATGCCGTAGGAGATTCTATGGCTAAGTCGTCAGTCACCCTTAAGGAAGGTTTCCAGCGTGTCGCGTGCCTCATCCATGCCCTGGCGGTTGTGTGCGGAAAAAAGCTGCGCAGTTGCGGCAGAGCCAAGTTCTTTTTTGACTTGCAAGAGCGCGGTTGCGGCCTTACCCCGCTTCAGCTTGTCGGCCTTGGTCAACAACACATGTACCCGCAAATCGACGGAGCCCGCAAAAGTCAGCATTTGTCGATCGAAGTCCTGTAACTCGCGGCGCACATCCACCACCAAAATCAATCCGCTTAGCGATTCGCGCGTCTCGAAATAGTCTTGCAGCAGGCGCCCCCAATGCGCACGCACAGATTCGGCGACCTTCGCGAACCCATATCCGGGCAAATCCACGAGTCTTTGTCCGTCACGCATCGAAAAGAAGTTCACCAATTGCGTTCGCCCAGGCGTTTTGCTGGTTCGAGCAAACTGGCGCCGATTGACTATGATGTTGATCGCACTGGATTTACCGGCGTTCGAGCGGCCGGCAACGGCAACTTCTACCCCATCGTCGGGCAGAAACTGAGCGACGGCATTGGCACTCGTAACGAACTTTGCATCTGGGAATTGAGACATGGGAACGTGTATAATTCGGCCTGCTGTGGCGGCCGGGACCTAATACTGACGGCTCAGCGCCCTGGCGGCAAGGCCTCTGGCCTACTCCGCAATTTGCCATTGCACTTGGAAATTCTGGCACTTGATTAAATTGATGGCGGTACTTAAATGATCGCCTGGAAGTTACGGTTGAAAGATATGAAAAACACCTTTATCGCTGTCGCGCTTTTGTTCGCCAGCAATGCCTTTGCCAATGGACTGATTTCCGGCGATGCTGCGGCCGGTCAAACGAAATCGGTCACCTGCAGCGCATGCCATGGGGCAGACGGAAATAGCGTCAATCCCGTTTGGCCTAGTATTGCCGGCCAGCATCCGACTTATATTCTTGAGCAATTGCAGGCATTTAAGAGTGGCGTGCGCCAAGAACCACTCATGCTTGGGCAGGTTATGTTACTCAGCGACGAAGACATGGCGAATCTCGCCGTCTTTTATGGGGAGAAACCCGCGGCGGCGAAGTCGGTTGCCGACGCCACCACAGTCGATCTGGGCGCACGCCTGTATCGCGGCGGCGATCCTGAAGACAATACTGCAGCCTGTATCGCCTGCCATGGACCAAAAGGCCGCGGCAACCCCGCCGCTTCCGTCCCATCGGTGAAGGGTCAATATGCAGTTTATTCGGCAGCCCAGCTGCGCGCCTATGCCAGCGGCAGGCGAACGTCGGATGGCCCGACTCGGGTAATGCGTGATATCGCCGAAAAACTTACTGAATCTGAGATACTGGCGGTTACGTCATATATGCAAGGCCTGCAATAATTCCGGCTAAACCATTTCTAAAAGCGGCTGTCAGATTAGATAGCCCTTGGTGGAGACCTACTGATGAACCAATCTAATTTCCTTATTCTTCTTGTATCACTGGCGATGGTCGCCTGCGGTGGAAGTGATCAACCTAGCGCCCAATCTGCAGCCGTTGCACCAGCTGACGATCAGGTCGTTATCACTGAACCGGCAGAGATAGTTGTCGATGAAGTTGATGCCGACGCAATGCCGGCAGAGGTGGTCGAAGAATCTGGCGCAGAAGAAGCCGTTGATGTTGAAGATAAGCCGATCATTCTGGCGCAAGCCGATGTTCCAGCCGCGGCATCACAGGACTGGAAGTTTACTGAAGGCCAGCACTACGCACGGATGGTGCCAACCCAACCTACCGTTGGTGGCAGCGACAAGATCGAGGTTGCCGAAATATTCTGGTATGGCTGCAGCCATTGCTATGATTTCGAGCAATTCATCAATCGCTGGGAAGAACAAAAGCCAGCCAATTCGAGTTTCGTGCGCATTCCGGCAACCTGGAACCCGCTCGTAAAACTACACGCGCAACTCTATTACACCGAAGAAGTCCTGGTTAAAAACGGCAAGATTGCTGAACCGGAACAATTTCGTAATGCGGTATTCGCCGAATATCATCGTCGCGGCAATCGGCTTGCTTCAATTGATGCTATCCAGCAATTGTTCTCCAAACATGGCGTAAGTGAAGATGACTTCACGAAGACCTGGGGTTCATTCGAAGTGTCACAGAAAGTGCGAGTTGCAGATGATCTGCAGAGACGCTACGGCATCACGGGTGTTCCGGCTGTTGTTGTGAATGGAAAATACCGAAGCGGTGCTGCCGAAGCGGGTGGCTATCCACAATTGTTAGAGTTGGTAGACGAACTGATCGTCAAAGAGTCAATTCGCTAAGACTGAGAATTTAGATCGTCAGCAGATCTAGCCTGCGTCCTCGGAAATAATTTCCCAGCGGTTCTCGCCGCTGCGTCGCCAATAGAGCCGCTTGTTTGTGGTGACCGCACCGTCTGCGGTCATCAGCATCTGTGTAAACCGACTTAGATAAAGGTTTGGCACCTCGGGGTCGGCGACCAACATCACGTCGTTCAGCGTTACCCCCTGCAGCGCGCGATTTTCAAATACGTTATAGCGAAATGCGGCCCATTCGTCTCGATTCAAACTCTCGAACGTAAAGTCATCGGCATACAGTGACAGGTAAGTGTATAGATCCCCTGCAGCGAAACTTTCACGCCATTGATCCAGAGCCACTCTAAACTCCAATCGACGCGCTTCGATATCGCCCGGAGTCGCCCACTCAACTTCGCGCGCAACAATCACCGGTGTAACCAAGGGTTTTAGTAAATCAACCAGCAACAGCAGATCTTCATTGGGTAATGCGAGACAACCGTCTGTGTCGAGTGGTGGACGCTTGGGATTGTTCTTGTCGACACCGTGCAACCAAATGCCATCGCCAGTGCGTTGATTGAATCGATCCCAGGCATTTGGATAATCGAGCGGAAATGCAGCAACGCCGTATTTGTCGTGCAGTTTGCTGGTGTCCAAACTCTCGGTAATAAAATAGATACCCAACGGAGTTTTTTTGTCCCAGGCCCTTTTCTTGCCGACGCCGGCGGTACCGATCGACATATAGCGTTGGTCTACAGCAACCATCGTGCCGTTCGATTGGCTAAAGCGATACATCGTCGCCGAGTC
>JABIUH010000172.1 GCA_018701055.1 Woeseia sp.
AAAGCCGATCGCCACCGCTGCCCAACGGTACGGACCAACTTTTTCGTGAAGGAATATCACTCCAAGCACTGGAATGAACAAAGATGCGGTGAACAACAGGACCGTGGTCTCTGCCATCGGCATCAGTGAGTACGCGGCAAAAGTCGTTATCAGGGAAATCGCCCCGACCACCGCGCGAACACCAATCGCAGCGAGCTTGCTCTGGATAATGAGGACGTCCCGTTTACCCAGCACGAATACCATAAACAGAAACGGCATACAGGCGATCAGGTTTCGATAAAAGGCGATCTCGATGACTGAATGATTTTCGCTAAGAAGTTTCGCAAACACGTTCATTATTGTGAACATGAAAAACGCACCCATCGCGGCGGTCATGCCGCGCACAATGTGATCTTGATGTTCAGCCATAGCCACCGCCGCCTGGTGTTTCGGTAATGGACATATCATTTTTCTTCAAAATAATCGTGGCCAATCCTGATAATTTTCTACGTCGCTATTGATTCGCTCAATTCAATTGCCGCCGGTCTTTCCGCTTTTGCCGCCAACAACGCCATATGGCGCTGTTCGTTTTTGGTTGGACAGAATGGCAGCCTTAACAGGTTCCACAAATCGACATCTGTGAACCGAGCCGTTTACCCACGCCGCCCGAATTTTCACGAACTGAAATTGACTCGACGACGACCGAACAATTGAAGACGCCCAATATTTGTCCCAGCGATGGTGGAAACAGACTAGGGCGAAAAAATTGTGGCCGTCCCTTTTACTTGCTGCCCTCGTTCACGCAATGTTGCACGAATATTACCGGCAACTTCGCGGCGCGTGCTGCCGCGATTAAGCGAGACGCCCGATCAAGTAGATCATCCCCGAAATGAATCGGCGCCATAGCTTTACCATCAAAGGCACCGATTTGGACATCAATAACAACTAATGCGGCATTTTCCATGCCCGCATTCTATCCTGATCTGGTTGGGACTTCCCTTTCTGGCCAGTAACGATAGTTCCTTCTGCATCCGTCCGCCGCTGAACGTCGGGTTTCGCCCCGTGCGCAGACATTGGGTTAGAATCAGTATGAATGTCTGCGTGTACCCCTTAAGTGAACGTGAGGAAACGAATGCAGTGAAATTTATTTCAGCGAAAGCATTTACGGGAACCAGTGCATGGCAAGCACTTCCTATCGCAAATATGAACGGCATTACGACCCGCCTTCATAGGACTGATCAACCGTACAAGTGGCATATCAATTACGGCGAGGAAGTCTTCGTTGTTCTGGACGGCGCTGTCGACATGCACTATCAGGAAAATAGTGTCGAAAAAATAGTGCGCATGGACGTTGAAGATATTTTTTATGCGTCGGTAGGAACAGAACATGTCGCTCACCCAAGCAACGAAGCGCGTGTTCTGGTTATCGAGTCCGAAGGCAGTGTATAGAAATAGCTAATTTGCTAAAGATTGAACGAGAAAAACCAGTCCTTGTAGCTCGACACGGACATTGATATGACAATCCGATTCGCTTTAGTCATTTGCCATACAATCAGGATACGAAGATATGCCTAACAACAAATCTAATATAATTAGTCAGCCTACCAACCGTCGAAAATTCATCGGTGGTCTCGCGGGTGCGGTTGCGGCACCTAACGTACTGTCACAAGACAATGACCAAATTGAATACGACACGATCGTGATTGGGGGTGGATTCGCCGGCGTTTCTGCGTCGCGGGATCTGAGCTGGCGGGGTAAAAAAACGTTATTACTCGAAGCTAAGTCTAGGCTGGGCGGGCGAGCCTGGACGACTAGGTTCAGTGGGCACGACGTAGATATTGGCGGCACCTGGATTGGTTGGTCCCAACCGCATGTGTGATCAGAAGTCATGCGGTACGACGTACCCATTGTTGAGAGCGCGGCGGCAAATGCATCGCAGGCAATTTGGATGGACAAAGGCGCGCCTGTTGTGGGCTCAATGGATGCCTACGCTCAAAGCTTTGAAAGCGTTACGAACAAGTTTTTTGCACCCGCAAAAGAAGCATTGCCGCGTCCATTTGATCCGCTCTTCGCCGGTGATAATAGCAAGCTAGATTCGTTATCCGCCGCCGACGTTATTAAGAAACTTGATCTGTCCACGCATGAGAGAGATCTAATTTCAACATTTGCGGCGATGAACGGCCACTCTAATCCGGAGCAAAGCAGTTACCTGGATCAGCTGCGATGGTTTGCACTAGGTGACTTCAATCTCTGGAATCTTTGGGACAATCTGGGTCGTTACCGCGTAAAAGGTGGCACCCGAGTATTGCTAGATCACATGCAAAATGACAACGACTCGGAAGTGATTTACTCGAGTCCTGTACAGTCGGTCGTACAATCGCATAATCGGGTGACAGTGACGACCAAAGCCGGTGCGACCTATGTTGCTCGTTCGGTCGTTGTTGCGCTGCCGCTCAACTGCCTGAACGATATCGATTTCGCACCTAAAACCTCCAGCACAAAACAACGTGTAAGCGAAGCTCGTCACACAGGATCAGGTATCAAAATTTACGCCCGAACCCGAAGGAAGTACCCGATATTTTTGGGTCATGGCAACTACCAAATGCCACTTTTTTTCTATTCACGGAATACGATGACGACGACGACCAGTTGCTTGTTGGGTTTGGCGTCGATCCGGACCAATTGGACATTCACAACAGTGAAGCGATTTCCGCGGCAATGCGCCAATTCGTCCCCAACCTCGAAATTGGAGAAACGCTTTCACACGACTGGAATCAGGATCCTTATGCCCGTGGAACATGGTGCATGTACCGTTCAAATATACTCACGAATGATCTATCCGAACTGCAGCGCTCCGAAGACAACGTCTATTTTGCAGGTACCGACATAGCGAGTGGTTGGCGTGGATTTATTGATGGGGCCATTGAAAGTGGAATGCGAACCGCTCGTCAAGTGGCGGATAATCTAGGCTAGGACATGTCCAAAAAGCTGTTTGATCTATTTGCCGGATTAAATTTAGTAGGTCAGATCTATTTATCAAAAATTGATCTGACCTATTATTCTCAATACAGCATCTCGGCGGACACGACGTAGCGCATGGGTCCTCTGGCACCAAGTGCGTCGAACGGATAGCAGGTAACGAGACTGAGAACCGGCGTGTCGGTATCGAGCACCAAGCTACCTCTCCTTGAATCAACCACGTCGATGTTGCTAACACGATATCGATGTCCACGCCCATCCGGTGTCGTCAAATCGATCGCTTCGCCAACCTTAATGTGCTTCAAAAACTGAAAGTGGGTATCACGATGACCCGCAATAACACTGTTACCGATTTCTCCAGGTAGGGCGCTTATACTTAGGTGTCCCGGCCCA
This sequence comes from Woeseia sp., assembly GCA_018701055.1. Lineage (GTDB taxonomy): Bacteria > Pseudomonadota > Gammaproteobacteria > Steroidobacterales > Woeseiaceae > SZUA-117. The sequence continues at coordinate 3,352 of JABIUH010000172.1, forward strand.
AAAGCCAAAGTCCGACCTGAGCCCCCGGAAAGCACGATGAGTTCGACATCGCCATCTTTAGCCGTCAACCGTGCTACTGGCCAAGTGTCAGCCCATGGCCAGGGGGGCGGCCGCCGCACGCCGTCGTCCGCCTTGCTCCATGCTCGCTGCATAAGCTCCTGAGCAAGCCACGCCTTGGCAGGAATATAGGATCCCTGACCAAGCTGCCAGAATCCCAATACCAATAGAGACGGCACGATGATTCGCCTTATGCTTTGTCTAGTCCATTTTCCGAGAAACATCGTCAGGCTCCTTGCGTAAGACGCATAGCACCAGCAATGCCAGGAACAGTATTGCCAGTCCACTAAATCGATAGCCTGCGGCACCGGTCGCTGTGGCGGGGAAACCGTAGATCGCATTCATGCTTTGCCCGTAAGGGAGCTGGTTCGGAACTTGCTCTTTTTTAAGGCTTTCGCTCACTGGTCGAACGGGCGTTTTATCGATCGCGACTAAACTGGTGTATTTGCTGACCAAATGGTGAGCCAAGGCTGTTTGAATAACCGCGGGCCGAATTGATTCTTCCTTCGCCCCGTGTCGAAGTTCATCTATCAAGCTTTCGATTCGCGCGCGGGCCCATAACACACCGATGCCCGGACCATGCTGGCCCATGGTTACTGGCAATTCAGCACTCCACATTCCACTTGACCCATTTCCGGAAATAGTGATGATATCTGATGCGCGCATCGCGTGAGTTAATCGGGCCCGAACGAAAACCGGCTCTCCCGCATACAAATCCGGAATTATTTCGGGGAAAGATTCAACGCTCGTCCCATCCGGCCATTGAATGGTTATATCAGTAATCTGCGGTCGTTCGATTTTTCGAAAAAGGCGCTGCATCTTTTCACTGACTTCATGCAGCGCACTTATGAACGTAAAAGCGCCCCGTCCGGCCTCGGCAGCCTTACGCATAAACCAACTGTTCGGCGCCGAGCCGATTCCAACCGTAAACAAGCGCGCATTTCCGAGCTGTTGCTCAATCAGTGAGAACAATGCGTCTTCGTTTCCCACACTGCCATCGGTAATAAAAATTATTTGCCGCAGATGTTCTTCATTCGGTGGCACAGCCATCGCGCGCTCAATCGCCGATCGCATTTCCGTGCCGCCATTCGCCGTTAATGCGCTGACGTATCTTTTCGCCGTGGCGACGTTGGTCGTCGACGCCGCGACGCTATTTCGAAAGAGCGCGCTGGTCGACGAATTGAACTGAATGACATTGAACTGATCAGTCGGCTGCAATCCGTCCAGCGCGAGCGTGAGTGCACGCTGAGCTTGTTCGATTGATGTCCCATGCATTGAACCGGATGTATCAATGATCAATATTAATTCACGCGCCGTATGTGTTTGTGGCTCAGCACTCGTTACGTCCGGCGGTAACAACATCATCAAGGCGTAGGTTTCGTCGTCTGCATTCTCGGTGAACAACATTGCTCGCGGCGCCGCGGCGGGGACTGCTTTCCACGTCAACTCAATATCGTGATCCATTGGGGTATCACTATCGACGAGATCAATCGCGTATTGATCCTCTTTCCGATTCACATTGACCGGGTGATAACGACTGGCAATATACTCCAGTGGCTCAGCAGAATTGAGAATCACATTGAACGAGAGTTTGTGTTCTTTAGTGACGGCCTGAGTAGGGGGCGTGATGCGTGATGCGTCCGCAACCTGATCGGTATCCAAGGACCAACCAGACCCCCGCCGACCGGGTACCGGCGTGCCCGGAATGTAGCGTGGCGTAATGGTGACCGGAAACCTGATGCTGAACATTTCAGCATCGACCTGCAGCGTCTCGAGATATTCGATTTCAATAACGACCGTTTCTCCCGGCGCAATATTTGCCACGGAGGTCGTGAACATGTTGGCGCGCTCCTGCTGCACAAGACTGGCCTTCTTACCGGCAGCTTTTGCAGCCTCGTACGCCTTCTTGGCCTCCGCCTTTTCTCGAATTTCACCTTCGATGTACCGTTCACCAATGTACATTCGCAGGCGATCAACCGCCGCTGTATCAGGTAATGGAAAAACATAGACGCCTTCAACCCATTCACTGCTTGAGTTGCGAAACTCCTGTTTGACCCTGACCCGGGCTGCCAGCCCGCTGATCTCCGCACTAATGTCTGTACTAAGTCGAGTGGCCACGGCATAGCCAGACTTCATTTTGAGCAACAGGCTGCCAGCCTGCATCTGGCCTGGGCTCGTCGACGCGACCTCATCGTCCGCCACTTGCGCACTCGCGAGGCTGGTCAATAAAGAGAGCGTAATTGCCGTAAGCCAGCTCCGCCGCGCACGACGACGAAGAATTCGAGGCAATCTTTCTGCTGTTTCCGGTCTAACCCGAGGGTGCCAGGTGGATTTGCCATCTGCTATACGCAGTGTGTGTCGTGAATTTCTCGCAGCCCAGGCGTTGCTCATCGTCTATCTCCCTATATTAATAGAGAGATTTAAACGCGTGTTTGGGCGAGACTTCCGTCAGGAGCATGGCAATACACCGATGTAATGTGGCAAATTGTGTCATTGGTTATAGAAACCGTTACTTATCTAAATTTATGTCCAAACGAATCGCCATTGTTGAAGACGAACAAGCCATCCGCGAGAACTATGCGGCAGCGTTCCGCCGTGAGGGCTATGACGTCGACCTGTTTGAAGCGCGTCAACCTGCGCTGGATGCGTTCTCGGCACGACTGCCAGATCTAGTCGTAATCGACATTAATCTGAAAGACGAAATTGAAGGTGGCTTTGAGCTATGCCGCGCGCTACGCAGCCTTTCGAATGACATTCCAATCATTTTCCTCACGGCAAGAGATAGCGAGTTTGACGCGGTATCTGGCCTACGCCTTGGTGCCGATGACTACCTCACCAAAGACATCAGCCTGCCGCATCTCATGGCCCGTATTGCCGCACTGTTCCGGCGTCTCGATGCTATGCAAAAACCGCAAGGTGAAGAAAACCGCCTGCGGCGCGGCGACCTGGAGCTCGACATCGATCGTATGACGGTCCGTTGGAAAAACGAACCGGTCGGTTTGACCCTGACTGAATTCTGGATGGTGCACGCATTGGCGCGCTATCCCGGCCACGTGAAGAATCGCCAGCAACTAATGGACGCCGCACAAGCGGTGCTCGACGACAACACCATTACGTCTCACATCAAACGCATTCGCCGTAAGTTCAACGCGCTAGATGCAGATTTCGACTCAGTCGAAACAGTTTACGGAATGGGTTATCGCTGGCTCTCAAACTAGGCCTGGCACTTGAACCTTAGAAGACAGCTTTTATTGGTCAGCCTTCTGACCTTGATACTGCCGTGGGCGGGCTGCCAGTTCATACGCGAAACGGAAACCGGGCTGCGTGGCGTGCAGCAGGAAATGCTCGCTGGCACCGCCAATGCCATCGCGGACTCATTGTCGCAGTTTCATTATGAACTATTGTCTGATGTTGATAACGCAGGCGCGACGAACGGCAGGCTCTACGCACACCCATTACAACGCACGCCGCTCATTGACGGCTACGTCAACGACTGGACTATCCCGTCTGGGGCGATGGTCTCGCTGCGCGGTGCCGATGGTGCCATTGAGTATGTTTTAGGTTCGTCCGGCCAGTACTGGTTTTTGTTCGTCGACGTACGTGACGCCAGCATGATCTACGCAACCGAATCACCGCTTGAAGATCGACAAGTATTTGCGGATCGAATCAGGCTACTAAGCATTGACCCGCTTGGTGAGCGAACGCTGTTCAATTTTCAGGCTGAGGCGCCTGGTAAAATCATTGCGACTCGTCACATTGCCAATAACACTTTCAATGAAACCCGTATTCTCGCGCACTGGCAAGACACGGCGTCGGGCTATCAGCTAGAAATTCGTATGCCGAAGAGTCTGGTCGATGCGCGCCTTGGATTAACGGTAATCAATACCAGCGACGAGGCCAATTCGGGTATCGCTAGCGACAGCTTTGAGGGCACTTCGCCAGGATCTGTCGTCAGTATTTCTCCCGTCTTGCAAAGCGTTGCGGAAAATCATGTGCAGGACGGTATGCGCCTGGTCGTTATCGACAAAGATGGCTGGCGGTTAGCGCATGCTGGCAACGTATCGACGACCGGCACTAGTGTGACCGGCGGCCCTTCCGGTTGGATTCAGATGGTGTACAACCTGCTGCTTGAGCCCGGCACTGATGCGGCACTTGCCGATCCGGCGCCTGGTGGACGCGAGCAACTTGGTTACATTAGCGAAGCGTTGCAAGGACAAGAAGGAACAGGACGCTGGTTTCGAAACCAAACATCGGGTCAATCGGTTGTATCGGTCGCACAACCTATCTGGTCAGGGACAGTGCAAACCGGCGCTATCGTTTTGCAACAAGGAACCGGCGCAATTTTGAGTCTGACCAACCAGGTGTTAACGCGACTTGTCGTGTTAACGCTCATATCGACGCTCATCGTCATCATCGTGCTCCTTGGCTACGGAAGCCGGCTGTCGTCCAGAATTCGTCGCTTAAGCAACGCAGCGGAATCAGCACTCGACCAACGAACGCTGCACAGTGCATTGCCTAGCGCTTTGGATGGTGACGAAGTCGGTGATCTCTCGCGCAGCTTCTCGAACGTGCTGCATCAGTTGGGGACTTACAATGACTACTTACAGTCTCTGGCGAGCAAGCTGTCACACGAATTGCGTACGCCGCTGACCATCGTTAAATCATCGCTCGAAAATCTCGAACATGAAAACCTGTCCAGCGAAGCACTCGAATACACGGCTCGGGCAAAAGAAGGCGCTGATCGATTGCAGGCCATTCTTCGTGCGATTAGCGAGGCCAATCGAACTGAAGAATTGATTAAAAATTTCGAACCTGAGATGTTCCAGCTTGAGCAGATACTGGCAGCAACGATCGCGGCCTACGCGGATGCCTGGACCGATCGTCGCTTCGACTTTCAATGTGATTCGATAGATACCCGCATCACGGGATCCCCAGATCTGATCATTCAGATGCTCGACAAGCTCGTGGACAACGCTGTCGACTTTACCCAAGTAGATGAGACGATCTCTGTTTCCATTTCACGGGAGGCCTCGGACCTACTGATCTCTGTCAGTAATCCTGGCCCGCCGCTGCCCGAGGAGATGGAAAGTCGACTGTTCAACTCGATGGTGTCGCTACGCAGCGGCGATCCTGGCAAACACCTCGGTCTGGGTCTCTACATCGCCCGTCTCATCGCGGAGGGACATCAAGGTTCCATCAATGCAACCAATACGGCAAACGGTGTCACCGTTCAGGTTCGGCTACCCGCGAACAATTCTTGCTGATTGGGTCCTGAATCGTCCAAAGAGCCCCAGTTGTACCAATCAATGTGGCGGGTCAGATACATCACCACTCCCAAACTGAACCATAGCCCGACGGTGCCGGCCAGCATTGCCAGGCTTTCTGCGCGAAGCGTCAAATACAGAAAACCATACAATCCAGACAACATTGCCGTCACCAATGACGCGCGTCGCCAACTCTTCAATATTGACGAACTGTAAAGAGCGACGAGGCCCGTTGATGCCAATGCACTCATAAAGTATGCCAAACCGAAACCAGTGTGTTCTGACAACGACAACAGCAATAAAAAGAACAGCGTATTGGCAAAACCAACCAGCAAATATTGCAACGGATGAAGTCGAAGTCGTACCAGCACCTCGAAAAGGAAGAAAGTTACAAACGTAAGACCAATAAAAAGTACTGCATATTTCGTTGCACGATCAGTCATTTGATAAATACCAATCGGCACGAATAGGCTAACGCCGAATCCTGATAGATTTTGCGCGGCGTTTGGAAGACGATCGTCCGCCCATCGCGATGGTAGCGTGCGACCGAGACTGGCGACGCGCCAGCTTGCGGTAAATCCCTCGTCACTTATCTTACGAGTTTCGGGTAGATGATCTCCAGTGAATGTCGGCGATGGCCAGGTCGATCTCACTGAGACGTCTGTTGTATCACCCAATGGTAGAAACTTTAGGCTTTTTGTTCCGCCCAAATCGAGGTCGATTGAAAAAGTAAACGTACCATTGCGTGTCGCGTCATCCAGCAACTCTCCTGCCAGCGCGACTACTTGTGGCGGCAGCCCCGCTACTTTGTTGCCGCCGGCTTCAAAGCGAGCTTCTTTTCCATTAATACTAATTGCCGGTGCGTTTCTGATTGCACGAGGATCAGATATTGGCAACGCGAAATAGGCCCTCGACCAGTCAAACTGCGCATGATCAATGCCGAGACCAAGCATGTTCGGCGCGGAGAATTCACCACTCATCACCGAATTGGCCGTATAAACCGGTACCTCATGTAGACCGCGGTAGCGAACTTCCGGGATCATTTCGACGTCAACCACAAACTGTTGCGGCAAAATGAATACCTCACTTTCGTCGACGGTATGCTCGCTATAAGAGCCCTTGCGTTCAATTTGATATGGAACCACCAAGATAGGGCTGCCAATGAGTTGTTGTTGGCCCCAGGCGTTCATGATGTCGACCTGCGCTGCTAAATTGACAACCTGCCGGTCTTGAATGACGCCGCGCGTCATCGACATCGGTATGAGCATCACTAGAATCATAACCCCAATTCCCACGACTTTTAAGAGCGACGATCGTGGAATCGCACTGAATGATTGTTGCACTACACTTCTCCCTAATGTCCTTAGGGATGAAAGCGAACTAAAGTGGCCAGCGGGTGATTGAATACTGACGAATTGTGGCTAATCTCAAATATCGAGATAGCGAATGATCCCGTTGGCGGCCTCTCTGCCCTCGAAAATTGCTGTCACAACAAGATCCGAGTCGTACAACTACCCCTTAAGCAAAGGAACTAGAAACCCTTTCCCTGAACGTCTATCACGCCGCTCGAGGAGAAAGATAGTGGTCGGGCGAACGGGATATCAACCGTCAAACGACCTTCTAACGCATAGTTCACGGTATCGGGCATCCCCCGTCGTAAGAGCGACGACAACTGCAAGGCAGTACTCAAAAAATCAAGATCAACACTAATCGTAAAATCATCCCGCCCTCTTGCAGGAATTGTGAAATTTCCTTCAGTCGCACCCCCTGCAAATTTTTCATCATCAAACCGAACTGTGTACTCGATTGCCCGAACCGGCAACGGAAATGCGTTGGGGTTATTAACGTCGAAACCCAAGAGAAAAGTCTGCTGACTCAAGCTCATCTTCTCCAACTGCACGCTGCTTAGGTCGACAGACGGAGCGCTAATCAATGCACCAGTGCTGGCACAAGCCGTAAGAACGCAACTGGCCAGCAATGCAGGTAACAATTTCTTGCCTATAATTTCATACACAGCCAGATCTCCCCTACGAAGTTCATGGCCTAACCCTCTAACGCAAATCTTGCCCTAACTCTGCCCACCGCGCCCCAATCAATAGCCAATCCTCATCGGGCTTGACCAACTCGAACTCAAACTTGTAGGCATCCGCGCTGATTCCCAGCCCCGCGTCCTTGGTTCCGGCCATGCCAATTGTGAGCGTAACTGTGGCCGCCGTTTCTCCTGACACTTCAATCGAATCAATACTGGTCAGTAACGCAAGTGAATTTTGTCGAAAGAAATAGATTCGTAACAAATCGCCAATTTGCTTGCGGTCGTTTCCGCGCGCGTCGACATAGTTTTTGGAGATCATGTTCAGAAGTTCGGATCGATTCTTTTCTTCTGCGGCAACCTCGCCATTAGTGACCCAGGTTCGCAATACATCCTCAGGCGTTCCGGGAGGACCACCGCAAGCGGCAACAATCAACAACAGACAGGCGAATATCACGTTCCGCATGATTTAAATCCTTTCCGGACTATTACGGCAACCCTGAATCTCCGGAATGAGAGCCTAAGCTTGGCTTTTTTCCACATCCGGTGATAGAACAGACTATGAGCGCTCCACAGTCGACCATACTGTGATCTGGTTCCCACAACAGCTTACGTCGGCAACATCGTTAGTACTTACGAAATTAAATATTCGGCGGTAAATTGAGATGGCAGTAAAACTCTTAAGCGAAAGCACTACAGCAACCATAACCGATGACGATCAAATTCGCATCGATGCAGTTTTAGCGTTCTGGTTTAGGGAACAGCAACTCACCGCTCCGCAAATAGACGGTCGCATGGATATTTGGTTCGGAGAAGATCCGATGTTCGATGAAGAGATTGCGCTCGAATTTTCTGACGAAGTAGATCTCGCATCTGATGGGAAACTCGATCATTGGGCACACAAACCCATGGGGCGCCTCGCCTTAATCATCCTGCTCGATCAGTTCAGACGCAACATATATAGAAATAAGGCCGAAGCATTTTCCCACGACAAGGCTGCACTTAAATTGTGTGTTGAAGGCGCAATAGAACAGAAAGACAGGGGGTTGACACCGATCCAGCGAGCATTCTTTTACATGCCGTTGCAACATGCCGAGTCAAAAAAAGTGCAGGAAAAATCCGGTGAAATTTATAACAGACTTGCCTCTGCTGTTTCCAATACATACAAAGAAACCTTTGAAACGATTGCTCAGTTCGCAGAGCTCCATGCCGACATTGTTCAGCAATTCGGCAGGTTTCCACACCGCAACGCAATTCTGGGCCGAAAAAACTCACCTGAGGAGGATAAATACTTGAATGGTGACCCGCTAGACATGGACGAAAGTCATTCCTAAAATCGCTCTAGCTGAATTTTTTCCTAGCCTGTTTCAATCAAGCGCCTCGACAAACGATTGAATCGAATCGTCAACAGCACTGCCGCAACCGACAAGCCAAGTACGAATCCCGCCCAAATGTACGCTGGCGGTGCACGGTACGTAATAGCAGCAAGATACGCTAATGTGAATCCGAGCACCCAATAGGAAAACGTATTGATGAACATCGGCACGCGCGTATCCTTGTAGCCGCGCAGGGCACCAGCGGCGCCAATTTGCACGCCATCCGCAACCTGGAAAACAGCGGCCATTAGCAACAGGCTAATCGCGATTTCAGTGACCGCAGGATCATTGGTATAGACACCGACAACGACGTCCCTGAAGAGCACCAAAAACGTCGCGGAAAAAGCCATAAAAACGCCACAATTGAAGATGCCAACGAGCCCGCCCAGTCTCGCGGCATGTACATCTCCCTTGCCTAACGCGTGACCGATACGCACGGTAGTTGCCGCACTGAGCGCAAGCGGAATCATGAACATGGTCGCCGCGAAATTCAGGGCAATTTGGTGGGCCGCCGTAATATCAGCCCCTCGGGTTCCGATCAAAATCGATACCGCAGAAAAGAGTCCGGCTTCCGCACTAATGGTGACCGCGATGGGTGCGCCCAATACAAGGATTTCTTTCAAAACCGGCAATCGGAACGGCGCCACTCGTTCGAATATTTTTAACGGGCGATAAATAGGCTGACGCCACACGTAAATCACCATGACGAACATCATTAGCCACATCGTTACCGCGCTTGCGATGCCGCATCCGATCGCACCGTACGCGGGCACGCCGAACTTGCCGTACATAAACACCCAGTTCAAGAATACATTACACACGAGTGCGAATAGTGACGTGTACATGATGGGCCGGGTAAAACCTGCGCCTTCACTCGTAAAGCGAAATGCCAGAAAAACACAAATTGCAGGTGCACCGCAGGTGACTGCACGTACGTACCCGATGGCGATATCGCGAAAACCCTGATCAATACCGACTAGCGAGAGAATTGGCTCGATAAACAATTGGGCCAGCGAGAAAATAGCCAAACTTAAGACGAGGGCAAGCCAAATTCCCTGGCGAGTATAACGACCAATTTTTTCGGGTTGCCCAGCGCCATAGAGACGCGCAGAAATGGGCGAGATCGCCATCAGGAGCCCTAAACAAATAGTAAACCCCAAGTACCAAACGCTACCACCCACTGCGACAGCAGCCAGCGACTCTGCACCAAGTCGGCCGGACATGACGGCATCCGCGAATTGCATTCCTGCAATCGACAGATTATTAACGATTAGAGGACCGGCAAGTCGGAGTAATGCGCGAGTCTCACGGGACCATTTTTCTAGGAATTTGGACACAGGGATAATTAACTTCGTTCGGCGCTTGCGGAACTCTAACACGAAGCGTTTCAACTTCAGACTAGCAATAGTGTAAAGTTGCTTCACAGCTAAATTGTCTTAGCGGAGATTGGTATGTTGCACGATGGGCTGGCAAGAAGAGTCGCCATTATTGGTGGAATGAGAATTCCGTTTGCCCGGGCGCATTCTATATACACTGAGGCCAGCAACAAGGACATGATGACGGCAACTCTTGCCGCATTAGTAGACAAATTTGATCTTCGCGGACAAACCTTGGGTGATGTCGCGTTAGGCGCGGTCATCAAGCACTCCCGCGATTGGAATCTTGCGCGTGAATCCGTAATGGCCTCAGGTTTGTCGATGCGCACACCTGGCGTGGACATGCAGCGCGCATGTGGAACCAGTATCGAAGCCGCTATTCATATCGGCAATAAGATCGCACTCGGCCAAATTGAAGCAGGCATCGCGGGCGGAACTGATTCAATTAGCGACGCGCCAATTGTGCTTAATGACGGCATACGAAAAGTGCTTCTTGCGAGCCATCGCGGCAGATCTTTACTTAAAAAGATCACACCATGGTTCGGCTTGCGTCCCGGACACCTCGTACCCGAGTTTCCCGGCGTCACTGAGCCACGCACCGGACTCTCCATGGGTGAAAGCATGGAAATTACGGCGAAGCTATTTGAAGTAACCCGTGAACATCAGGACCAACTTACCTTATCGAGTCACATGAAAGCTGCGGCCGCCTATGATGCTGGTTTTTACGAAGACCTAATCGTTCCATTCTACGGCGCCGAAGAAGATAACAATATCCGTCGTGATTCCACCTATGAGAAATTGCAAACGTTGAAACCGGTTTTCGACAAAAGTACAGCGGGCACAATGACGGCGGGAAACAGCACTCCACTAACTGATGGAGCAGCCGCTGTCCTAATGAGCTCTGAGGAATGGGCCATTCGAAAGAACCTACCGATTGCCGCCTATTTGACTCACTGCAAGGTAGCGGCCGTTAATTTTGTAGATGACGATGGTCTCCTAATGGCCCCTGCCTACGCCGTTTCTGAAATGCTCAGTGAGGCCAACTTAAAATTGCAGGATTTCGATTTTTACGAAATTCATGAAGCATTCGCCGCTCAAACCATCGCCACCATTAAGGCCTGGCAGTCGGAGCAGTTTTGTCGCGAGAAGCTTGGCCGGAATCGCGCCTTGGGCCCGATTGAACTTACGAAGCTAAACGTGAAGGGCGGCAGTCTTGCGATGGGTCATCCATTTGCCGCATCCGGTGCACGAGTCATTATGACGTTGGCAAAATTGCTCCATGAAAATGGTGGTGGACGCGGTCTCGTTTCAGTCTGCACAGCAGGCGGCATGGGTGTCACAGCAATTCTGGAAGCGGCATAGCGCCACACCCATTCAGCGATCCGCCCGAATATCACAACAAACGTCGAGTGAAGTTTGCACGCGCCATGCTTAGCCGACATAGTATTCTCTGACAAAAACAATAATAATTATCGAATTCGGGGGCACCATGGGCGACCTGAGCCAAACGCTCGCCAACATCAACGCCATTCTCTGGAATGAGACGTGGATTTTCATAATCGCGGGAACCGGTGTGTTGTTCACGGTTTGGAGCGGCTTTCTACAGTATCGAGCCCTTACGCATGGACCTAAGGTCGTTCGTGGCGATTACGATGATCCGAGTGACCCGGGTGCAATCAGTCATTTTCAGGCGCTCGCCGCCGCTTTATCTGGAACCGTTGGGCTGGGGAACATTGGAGGCGTCGCCCTCGCAATAGCGCTCGGCGGCCCGGGTGCCATCTTCTGGATGTGGATTGTTGGCCTGCTCGGCATGTCTATCAAGTTCGTCGAAGTTACATTGGCGATGCTCTATCGAAATACGGATGACCCGGACAATCCACGTGGCGGGCCTATGTGGGTGGCGGGTAGCGCACTAAAGAAGATGCGCCCCAATTTGGGTTGGATAGGGACCTTATTGGCGATGATGTTTTCGTTCACGGTTATGCTGTCCTCTGGAACAGGCGGCAACATGTTTCAGGCCTGGAATGTCGCCGATGTGACCAACGAATACTTTGGCGTAGAAGGATGGATCAGTGGCGCAATCTTAACGGTCATTGTTGCCAGTGTTTTGCTAGGCGGTATCAAGCGAATCGGCAAGGTCGCCGGAACCCTCGTTCCTGGCATGGTTTTAATTTATGTCATCGCTGGCTTCTATGTTTTGTTTGCCAACTTTGGCCAAATTCCCGAAATGTTCGTTCTGATCGTCAACTCTGCCTTTACCGCCACTGACGCAACCGGCGCCTTTGTTGGCGGCACTGTAGGTTCTGCCTTTTTGTTCGGCATGAAACGCGCAATCTTTTCCAATGAAGCAGGCCAAGGATCTTCCGCGATTGCACATGCCGCAGTGAAAACGGATGAGCCTGCACGTGAAGGGCTGGTCGGTGGCATGGAGCCATTCATCGACACCATCGTCGTATGCACGTTTACGGCTTTGATCATTCTATCAACGGGTGTTTGGAATCGTGCGCCGGATGTAACGTTCGACACTCAACCTGGTGTCGTTCAAACGGACGCTGGTTGGGTTTACGCCGACACACCTCTTAACAATGACACCTGGCAGGACTCTGAACCGGTGCTAATGATTGTCGAGGCAGGAGAGAACAGTAGCACTGGACAGAATGTTCACAGGGTAACGGGAAATGTCTCCGCCACTAACAGTGGGTATGTGGCCGCCTGGCAACCACTGTCGACTGATACACAGCCAAAAATTGTAGGCGGTGGGCTGTACAAAGACTATGTCGGGGCGACACTGACGGCCAAGGCCTTCGACTCCGTCGCGCCCGGGCTTGGCAAATGGCTGATCACGATTGCATCGTGGCTGTTCGCCATTTCGACCATCATCGCGTGGGGCTACTACGGTGAACAAGGCACCGTCTATATGTGGGGCAGCAAGAGTGCGATGCCCTACCGGTTGATTTACTGCTCACTCACATTCATTGCCACCCTTGGCCACATCAAAACCAGCGCCGATCTCGACAATATGACCGGCATTGGTCTCGGCGTAATTATCTACGCGAATTTACCCATCTGCTGGATATTCGGCTATCAAGCCATGCGCGCGTATCGAAACTATCTTGAGCGCCTGAAAAGCGGGCGAATGGGCCCGAACTATCCAACTCCAAGCATTGAGGAAATGATCAGCACACCCAAGAATTAGTTTTAGTCGCGATCGTCGATATCGCGGGCAGCGAATTTGTGTAATGAGTCGATCGCTTTGTCCAAACCTACTTTCGCTTGTTTCGTCACACCACCCTTACGATATTCATCGATGACGAATGATTCGACGCGACTGACCAGACCATCGATATCTGCATTCGAAAATTCAACGTCTTCATCTTCCGCTGATGGCGAATTGTCAGCAGCGCCGAATAGATTAATCCAGCGTTCGCTTTTTCTGCCCAGTCGTAACAGGTCATAGAACTCCGTTCCGCCTCCTCGGCCAGACTTGGCAAGACTAACCACACCGGCGACCAACGAGATCGGCACAAGCACAAGATCTCGGAGACCATCAACAATTAGCTTTAGTTGCAACACGCCGATATCTCGAATTAAAGTCCATCGACCTGACTGCCGATCATCACTTGGCGGCTGTGATTCTTCTTGCATTGTTGGTCTCCACGCGGCGCTTTAATAATGATACGGCATTGCTGGCGCGGATCGGCTCTATTTAGTATTGTCCATCAAGTACT
>JABIUH010000216.1 GCA_018701055.1 Woeseia sp.
ACATCGTGAAACCGACCGTGAATAAGGCCGCAGCCCTCCAAAGCATTGTCATCCTTTTATCTCCCTGATACTTTTATAGGTACACTCGTACTATCTTTTATAGTACGATTGTTCCCATAAAGCAAGCGAGCAATTTATGAATGACATGTCGGCACGCGTCAGACACGGCACCGCCCTCCGCCAACGTGGCAAGGAGCGGGTGCAAAAAATTCTGCGATCGGCCAGGACATTATTTCTCACCAAAGGATATGAAGGCCTGAGTCTCCGCTCCGTGGCGGAACTATCGGACATCAGCCTTGGCAACCTAACCTACTACTTCGGCTCCAAGGGCGACCTGTTCGAGTCCATGATCGACGACGTTCTAGGAGAGTACGGCGGCAGGTTGGAACAGATTTCCGAACAACATGTTGATGATCCTGCTGCGCAGTTAGACGCCTACCTGAGTTTTCTATTTGCCGATTGTCAGCGCACCGAGGCGCAACAATTCTTCTACCAGTTTTGGGCGCTGGGATCCCGCGATGCGTTCGTTGCAAAAGCCCGCGATCGAACGTATGCAGTATTCGCAGAGCAGCTGACCGACTACTGTCAACAATTAAATCCGGAACTGAAGAATGCAACAATCAACGAGCGTATGTTGCTGCTCATGGCCCATGTTGAGGGTTTGCACATTATCTTCGGGATAAAGGGTTTACCGAAAGTCGATCTTGATAGACTCGAGAAAGAATTTAAACGACAAATTCTTGCAGCGATCGGGCATTCGGCTGAATCCGCGTGAGCGGAAACATGAGGCAGGACCATTAACAACGTATCGCACCCAAACATTGAGCAACTAATTTCGAATCGCCGGAAGGGCTACAGCCTCGAACAGGCTTTTTACTGTGACGATGAAATATTTCGCAAAGATATGGAACGCGTCATCAGCCAACAGTGGCTGTTAGTCGACCATGTATCTCGAATTCCGCGGCGAGGCGACTACTTTTTGTTTCGAGTTGGCGGCGAACAAATCATAGTCATTCGCGAAAACGAAAACGAAGTGCATGCGTTTTTCAATGTCTGTCGACACCGTGGCTCTCGAGTTTGTCTCGAGGATGAAGGTCATAAACGATTACTCACCTGCCCGTACCATGCCTGGAGCTATAACTTAGACGGGTCGTTAAAAGCTGCGCGCTTGATGCCAGATGATTTCGACCAGAGTCAGCACGGATTGCATCGTTGCCACCTACGCGTTTTTCACGGCCTGATATTCGTATGCTTGAGCAAGGATAATCCACCAGACTTTGACGCGATGTATTCCGAGTTCGACGAGATGCTCGGCTTTCATGGTTTTTCTGACGCGAAAATCGCCGTCCAACGCAACTATCCAAACGCTGCAAACTGGAAACTAGTGGTTGAGAACTTCATCGAATGCTATCACTGTGCACCCGCACATCCCGAGTATTGTAGCGTTCACCCGGCGAACCAATTGTTGGCACTAGGCGCGGGCCCCGGATCTGGACCAAAAGGTGCATTGGAAGCTTACCAGCCAACTCTGGATAAATGGGAGGCGCGCGCAAGCGCTTTGGGCCATCCGTCTCCGTGCATTGAAAGATCTGCATCAAGCATCGATATGGCCCAGTTATCGCGATTTCCAATAAACGATCGTGAATTTGACTCGGAAACGCGAACTGGCGAGCCTGCTTGCACGAAATTGATGGGGAAATTCAATGAAAGAGATCACGGCGAAACCGCGTTCTCGTTCAACCCGATCAGCTTCATCCTCGCGTGCAACGATTTCGCAATGATGGCTCGTTTCACACCGATTGATGGGATGCAAACAGATATACAATTGACCTGGCTCGTACACAAAGACGCCGAGGAAGACGTCGACTATGATGTTGATAACGTTGCATGGATTTGGGACGTTACTATTAAACAGGACAAACGCATCACGGAAGACAATCAAGCCGGTATTCTGTCCAGCCGCTATCAGCCCGGTCCGTATTCAGAGCAGGAACGGCTTGTTATGACGTTCTCAGATTGGTATTTAGACAAGCTGGAAAAACACTAGCT
>JABIUH010000170.1 GCA_018701055.1 Woeseia sp.
AGCCGCTTCGTCTTGCCGAGCAAGGACCCTCTTGATCTTCGCAAGTTCGTCCATCAACCCCTGTTGATTTTGTAGTCGACCCGCGGTATCTGCCAACAACACATCAATGTTCTTCGAGCGCGCAGCCTCATAGGCATCAAAGATGACCGCAGCCGGATCTGCGCCGGCCTGCTGGGAAATAACGGCGACATTGTTTCGTTGACCCCATACCTGTAATTGTTCTACTGCGGCGGCGCGAAACGTATCGCCGGCCGCGAGCATTACCGAATGACCTTGATCCTGTAGCCGTTTGGTAAGCTTGCCGATCGTCGTTGTTTTCCCCGCACCATTCACGCCCACCATCAGGATTACAAACGGCGAATTACTCGCCGGGATATTCAATTCAACTGCAACCGGGTCGAGAATCTCGGTGAGTATGCGATGGAGGCCGGCCCGCAATGCGGCAATATCTTTCAATTCCTTTCGCGCCAACGATTTTTGCAGCTCCGCAATTATGCGTGAAGTCGTATCGACGCCAACATCTGCCATGACCAGCTCTGCTTCGAGGTCGTCCAGGACCTCCTGGTCGATGGTCCCACCGGGGGCGAGATTGGCGAGATCGTATGAGAGCCAGCTGTCGCCGCGGTTCAACCGCGCCCGCAGCCGCTTTACGAAGCCCGGCTTGTCTCCGGCGTTAGAATCCCTATTTTTTCCAAGCACGAATTTTCAACCTAGCGACGACAAAGCCCGGACTAGAGTAATCTGGGAGACTTTCCAGATGCGACCCACAATCGGTATGCGGCACAAAAATCATAAAAACGGTAAACCACAACCCGGACGGCTGCGTATTGTAGCCGGAAAATGGCGCAGCCGCCTTTTGCCGGTTGCTAATGTTGAAGGGCTGCGGCCAACGTCAGAGCGGATCCGGGAAACGCTCTTCAATTGGCTCGCGCCAGCCATAGTAGGTTCGACGTGCCTGGATCTTTTTGCAGGGAGCGGTGCGCTGGGCCTTGAGGCACTATCCCGTGGCGCGGCGTCGGTTTTGTTCGTCGAGCGATCGAAAACCGCAACAATAGCGCTTGACGAATATCTGGTCACATTGAGTGATGATCACGGGGCGGTCCGCCAGGCGGACGCGCTGAGCTTCTTGCGGGGAGCGGCGCCAGCACAGTACGATTTGGTCTTTCTGGATCCACCTTTTGCTTCTGATATGGTGGCGGATTTGTGTAGACTGCTTGCAAAGGGTGGCTGGCTAAAACCGGGTGCCCACATTTATCTCGAACAAGACAAAAAACAAAGTCTGCCAGAATTGCCAGACGGCTGGCAGGCACTAAAAGAAAAAACGACCGGCAACGTTCGGTATTCACTGATACGCGTTTTGTAAGGAGCCTAGATGTCTGTCTCTGCCATGTATCCCGGGACTTTCGATCCAATCACCTTGGGGCACGAAGATCTCGTCCGCCGGGCGTGCCGAATATTTGACCATGTTGTGGTTGCCATTGCGGCAAATCCCAGTAAGGAACCTATGTTTTCGCTTGAGGAGCGTGTTGAGCTGGCTCGTGCATCGATGACAGATATCAACAATATCGAGGTATCCGGTTACGAAGGCCTGACAGTGGATTTTGCGCGCGATAATGGTCTCGGTGTCATTATGCGTGGCTTGCGCGCGGTGTCAGATTTTGAATATGAGTTTCAACTCGCGAATATGAATCGTCACCTTGCGGATGATGTTGAAACCGCATTTCTAACGCCAAATGAAAACTACAACTTCATTTCATCCAGCTTGGTTCGGGAAATTTGCAGCATGGGTGGCGACATCTCCGAGTTCGTATCTCCCGTCGTCAATGACGCGTTGATTGAACGCTGCCGTTAAGACACGTCAACGCTGACAATGGTGACAGTAAAACGTCGAGCGTTGACCCAGCACAATGGCGCGAATTTCGGTTTTACACATCCGGCATGGCAACGCATCCCGTCCGTACACATTGAGTTGCTGTTTGAAGTAGCCTGGCTCGCCATCTCCGCCGTAAAAATCTTGCAAAGTCGTGCCACCTGCCTTTATCGCACGTTTTAGTACCGACTGAATCGACGTCACCAACGTAGCCAATCGTTCAGCCGACACTTTTCCCGCTGCGCGCTTCGGGTGAATACCCGCGCCAAACAACGCCTCGCTCGCATAAATATTGCCAACACCGACGACGACTGAGGCATTCATTATGAATTGCTTTATGGTCACTCGACGTCCACGAGATTTATTCCAAAGATAGTGTGCATCGAAGTCAGCGGACAACGGCTCTGGCCCGAGATCCCGCAACAATGCATGTTCTTCGGCATTCAATGCCCAAAGCAGCGATCCAAATCGGCGCGGGTCCCGAAATCGCAACGCCTTACCGTTGTCGAAACGAATGTCGACGTGATCATGTTTTGCAGCAGGCTCGAGCGAATCAATTATTCGTACGCTGCCCGACATACCAAGATGCAAAATAGCGCTTCCCTGGTTGGTGTCAAATAGCAGGTATTTTGCTCGTCGACGCACAGTGTGAATCTTTTGGCCCGACAGATTTTTTTCCAGGCTGGCAGGGATGGGCCAACGGAGACGACGTTCTCTGATGATCAGTTCAGTAACGGTTTGATCTTCAATCCACGGTGCGATGCCGCGTCTACTGGTTTCTACTTCAGGTAGTTCTGGCATTTAGTTCTTACGCTGATAGTCGAAAATTGTTAGATGGGTTGACCGACGAGTCTAATCCAGTGCGCGTAGATTGTTAGGCGTTTTTTCAGTGCAAAAAAAATCCGCCAGAGGCGGAGTTTTTTTACTTAATTTTTGCTTCCTTGTACATCACATGTTTTCGCACCACCGGATCGTATTTCTTAGTTTGCATTTTCTCCGGGTGCAATCGTTTGTTCTTGGCTGTGGTGTAGTAGTGGCCGGTACCGGCACTGGACACAAGTTTAATTTTTTCACGCATGATCGTTTACTCCAGCGATTAAACGCGTTGGCCTTCTGAGCGCATATCCGCCAGCACCTTGTCGATGCCGTGCTTGTCGATATTGCGGAGCCCTTTGTGGGACAGACGCAGCCGTACAAATCGATTCTCGGTTTCCACCCAGAATCGCTTGTATTGGAGGTTCGGCAAAAAACGCCGACGGGTCCTATTCTTCGCGTGTGAAACGTTGTTACCGCTCTGCGGCCGCTTCCCGGTGACCTGACAAACCTTGGCCATTGCTTTAAGTCTCTGTTTTTAAAATAAGGATGCTCGCGAATGGCGAGCAGAGAGCGAGACTTTATACCAGCACCGTGAGCGCTAATCAAGACCGTTTTTGAGCGTTTTACAATAGGCCACGGCTGGCCAGCGAGATGCTGATCCCATCACCGATCACCAAGTGGTCCAGAAGGCGGATATCCACCAGGTTCAGGGCAGCTTTGACACGCCTTGTAATACGTTCATCTGCCTGGCTCGGATCGGCAATTCCCGACGGATGATTGTGCGCCAGGATGACCGCGGCCGCATTAACCTGCAGGGCCATCTTGACCACTTCGCGTGGGTAGACGCTAGTGCCATCAATGGTGCCACGAAACATCTCCTCGAAAAGTATGACCCGATGGCGGTTATCCAGATAAAGGCAGCAGAACACCTCGTGCGGGCGGTCGCGCAGGCGTGCGAGAAGAAAGGTCTCGGTATCGGCTGGGCTTTTGATTGCAGCGCCAATCGGCAGGGTTTCTTCGAAATATCGGCGGGCAAGTTCGCGCAGCGCTCGAATTTTCGCCAATCGAGCATCCCCGACACCCGGGGCAGCTGCTAATTGTTCCCAATGCGCGTTCAGGACGGCACGGAGACCACCAAAGTGCTCTAACAAACCCTCAGCGGCAGTCATTGCCTGCGCGGATGCGGGCCCAGTACGCAATACAACAGCGAGTAGCTCCGATGTCGCACAAAGCGAGACATCGCCGCGAATTAGCATGGAATGCGAGTCGGCTGGCGCAATTGGCGTTGCTTGGGGCATAGACCTTCCTTGGCCAGTGATGTCGTGAGTTTCAGCTTGGAGCCTTGATAGAGGTGATTCAAGCCGCAAATTGCGGCTGGTTGGCCCTATTTGCTGGATATTGACGGCAGCTCCGGGCTAAGCTTTCGAACCCGTGGTCCATCAACCCTACCTTGGCGGACCACTAGCTGAGCAGGCTCGACCTATGCAGAAAAAAAAGATCATTCTTGGCATCAGCGGCGGCATTGCTGCCTATAAGACGCCTGAACTGGTGCGCCGTCTGAAAAGTCGCGGCGCTGAAGTACAAGTCGTCGTGACCCGTTCTGCCATCGAGTTTGTCACCGAAACAACGCTGCAAGCGGTCTCCGGATTGCCGGTGAGAAGCAATCTGTGGGATACGAATGCTGAGGCTGCGATGGGACATATTGAGCTCGCGCGTTGGGCTGATCTCGTACTGATTGCGCCCGCGACGGCAGAAATCATGGCGCGCCTGGCGGCAGGCTCCGCTCCCGACTTGTTAACAACGCTTTGCTTGGCGACTGAGGCGCCCATCGCGATTGCACCGGCAATGAATCATGTGATGTGGTCGAATGTGGCGGTACAAAAGAATCGAGACCGCTTGGAAAGCCGCGGTATGCAGATTCTTGGACCCGCACATGGCGATCAGGCCTGTGGTGAAAACGGTCTGGGCAGAATGCTCGAACCGGACGATATTGTCGCTGCGATACTGGTGCCGAAAGCCGTTCCTGAAATTGCCGCAAAACCATTGAGCGGCAAAACCGTAATGATCACGGCCGGGCCAACTCGCGAAGCGATTGATAGCGTCCGCTACATCAGCAATCGAAGCTCCGGCAAGATGGGATACGCGCTGGCTGCAGCGGCACGTGACGCGGGCGCCAAAGTCATGCTGGTCAGTGGTCCAGTGGCTGTGCCACTTCCTGAAAACGTCGTCAGGTTTGATACGGAAAGCGCAGCCGATATGTATTCGGTCGTGCACCAGCATCTCGAAAGTGTCGATATTTTTATCGGTGCCGCGGCCGTTGCGGACTTCCACGTAGTCGACGTTGCCGCCGGCAAAATTAAGAAAACCGCGAAGGAACTGTCGCTAGACCTTGAGCGTACAAAGGACGTACTGGCATCTGTAGCGCGACTGCCGGATCGTCCGTTTACGGTTGGCTTCGCGGCTGAGACTGATAATCTACGTGAGTATGCGCTTGGAAAACTTGAGCGAAAAAATCTGCACATGATCGTTGCGAATCTTGTTGGGAAAAACTTGGGATTTGAAACTGATCGGAATGCCGTTGAAGTTTTTTGGCGGGGTGGTGAAGCTTCTTTTCCAATCGCCGCTAAAGACAAACTGGCAGAAGATCTCGTCGCGCTCATCGGAACTCAGTATCTTGAAAGCATTAGCGCCGACACACAGATTGAATTACCGACTATTGCGATCCGCGATTGATCGAAGCGCAACTCGAAAACAATAATTCTAATAATAAGAAAGGTCTTTTTGTGCGATCAGTAGAACTCAAAATTCTTGACCCTAGAGTGGGTGACTCCATTCCCGTGCCGCACTACGCGACAGACGGCTCAGCCGGTCTAGATATGCGTGCGTGCATCGATGAGCCATTGACGGTAACGCCGGGAGAAACGGTATTAGTGCCGTCCGGGCTAGCTATTCATATTGGTGATGCATCCCTTGCTGCGGTGTTGTTGCCGCGCTCTGGCTTAGGCCACAAACATGGCCTGGTATTGGGGAATCTAACCGGTTTAATTGATTCCGATTATCAGGGACAGGTCTTCGTTTCGATATGGAATCGCGGTGATAAAACCTATGCGATTCAACCCGGCGAACGTATCGCCCAAATGGTGTTTGTACCTGTTGAGCAGGTGAAATTCAGCGTAGTCACTGAATTCACGGATTCAGAGAGGGGTGAAGGTGGTTTCGGACACTCGGGAAAACAATAACAAACGCTCGATTGACCAGCCTTTGCACCGAATGTTGCGTAGGAGCGGCTTCCAGCCGCGATCACACACTTCCGGTTGAAGCTTAGTCGAGACCCTTAAGCGCTTTAAACCGGTCGATATCCCCATCAAATCGCGCAACGATGTTGAGCTCGTCTTGCTGGAATCGCTGCAGATTTCGCTCGTGTCTCGTGAGAGTATCTTTGGTGGTCGACATGTCGTCAGCAAGATCGGGCTCAATCATTGGTGCTTCTGGGTCCACGCTGTAAGGTCGGAAGCCTGCCGCCTCGTCGGTTAAAGAATCCATGCGACGTTGCAGATTGCGCAGATACAACTCAGTTACTCGCGCTTGAGCTTGAAACAACTCAACGCGACGGTCCCGATGCAGGACTATTTCGTCAACCGAAAGGTAAGTGGCTAATAATGCCTGGTCGGCACGTTGTTGCAATTCACGTTCCGTACGTAGCTCTTCCTGGCGTTGTTCCTCAAGAATTTCTTCCTGGGTTCTCTTTGCACGCATTACGTCGACCGTAATACCGTGCTGATTAACAACTTCTCGTTTAATTTCTGCATATTCGGCAGGGATACTATCGCCGTAGTGCACCACACCCGTGCCATCTACCCAGCGGTAGAGCTTTTGTGTGTTTTGAGCGCTGGCAGCGCCGCTGCAAACACACAAAATAATCAGTGTTGTTAAAGCCTGAAATCTCATAGAGAAAATATCACACATATGATCAACGGCGAGGAGGGACTAGTTAACGATTTTTAAGCTTAGTAGTACATCCGGAACAAGTAAACTCTTAGAAAACGCCTAAAAAAAATTAGTTAAGAATTTATGCCATATTTTTGACGATACTGAAGAATCGGATCCAAAAATTCTTCGTATTCTGGAGACTCTTCAAGTAGGTCAATCAGATCTTCCAGTTCAACGATGCTTGTGACTGGGATACGCAATGATTGCTCAAGTTCCTGAACCGCAGACCTTGAATCTGAGCCCACTTCTTGTCGATCGAGCGAAATGACTAAACCAGCGACTTCTGCGCCTGTTGCCGCGATGATGGCATGTGCTTCTTTAACCGCAGTCCCTGCGGTTATGACGTCATCGACAATAAACACTTTGCCTGCTAGCGGGGTGCCCACGATGTTGCCGCCTTCACCATGATCTTTCATTTCTTTGCGGTTGAAGGCGTAGGGCACGTCGATGTCGTGATGTTCCGCCAACGCGGCTGCGGCCAAAGTGGCGAGCGGAATGCCTTTGTAGGCGGGCCCAAACAACATATCGAACTTAATTTCAGACGCGGCAATAGATGATGCGTAATAGCGACCAAGCTTGGCTGCTGCGTACCCGGTCGAGAAAAGACCGGCATTGAAAAAATACGGACTGATTCGTCCTGACTTCAGCGTAAACTCGCCAAACCGAAGTGCTTCCAGTTCGAGAGCGAGTTCGAGAAATTCCCGTTTGTAGGCGCGCATGTTATTGGACTTAAGTTAAGCTTCGAATAATCAATCTCGCGTCAGCTATCCAAAGCAGAACCACGAGGGTGAGGCGGTAGCATACAGAGATCGCCGAATTTCTGTATGCCTTGTCTGTTTGAATTTGTAACACTACGACACTTTTTTCACTGGAGACGAACTATTGTTCCGCGTAATTAGCCTCAATGCCAATGGAATTCGCGCCGCTGCGCGGAAAGGTTTTTTTGAGTGGATGGCCAAAAAAAAGCCTGACGTCGTTTGTATACAGGAGACGAAGGCACAGGAGCATCAATTAACTGATCCGTGTTTCAGCCCGAAGGGATATCACTGCTTCTATGAAGATGCAGTCAAGAAGGGCTACAGCGGAACGGCTATCTATTCGAAGATTAAGCCTAAAAAAGTCATCAGAAGTTTCGGCATGCAGGAATTCGATGACGAGGGGCGCTATCTGGAAGTGCAGCTTGGTGGCATCAATGTCGTTTCCACCTATCTACCATCGGGTTCATCTGGCGACATTCGGCAAGAAGCCAAGTATCGGTTTCTGGACGGGTTTATGAAACATTTGCAAAAAATCAGACGTCGTCGCTCACAGACCATACTTTGCGGCGACTGGAATATTGCGCATAAACAAATTGATATAAAAAATTGGCGCCCAAATCAGAAAAACTCTGGATTTCTGCCTGAGGAGCGAGCATGGATGGACGAAGTGTTTGACCGCGAGAAATTTGTTGACGCGTTTCGCGTCGTTAACGATGCGGCAGAACAATACACGTGGTGGTCGAATCGCGGTCGGGCATGGGACAACAATGTCGGATGGCGCCTCGACTATCAGGTCATCACACCCGGTCTGCGAGAGCAGATCCTGCGTACCGATATCTATAAGACAGAGCGATTCTCAGATCACGCGCCACTGACGATGGATTACGATTGGGATCATGACGACTGACGCGGACGCACAGACGCAACAGTCGAGGACTTTCAAAGAAGCCATTCTAAACAGGCGCATGTTGATATGCGTGTTTACCGGATTTACGTCCGGCTTGCCGTTGTACATCTTAATTCAACTCGTACCGGCCTGGCTGCGTGTGGAAGGCGTTGGTCTAAAAGAAATTGGATTCTTTGCGCTGGTCCAGTTTCCCTACACCTGGAAATTCCTTTGGTCGCCATTCATGGATCGTTTCACGCTGCCGTTTCTCGGCCACCGTCGTGGCTGGATGCTGGTTACTCAGATCGCGTTGCTGGTCTCAATCGCGACCCTGGGGATGGTCGAGCCAAGCCTTTCAATTTGGGTGATTGCTTACCTATCGGCAGCGCTGGCGTTCTTCAGTGCGAGTCAAGACATCGTCTTGGATGCATACCGCCGGGAACTACTGCCCGACGTAGAGCTTGGGCTCGGCAACTCAATTCATGTTCAGGGGTATCGCCTGGCTGGCCTAATACCCGGTTCACTTGCGTTAATTTTGGCGGACTACATCTCCTGGCAGTCTGTCTTCATGGTCGTCGCATTTTTTATGCTGGTCGGTATAGGCATGACCTTGGTTATTCGCGAAGCAATTACCAATCCCAGCCCACCGCGAACAATGCGAGAAGCCATCGTTGAGCCGTTCAACGAATTCATCGGGCGGAAGGGCATTAAATCTGCTGCTCTCGTATTGGCATTTTTGTTTCTTTACAAGCTTGGTGACAATCTTGCGACGGCGCTGCAAACACCCTTCTACATAGACGTCGGCTTCAGCCTGACGCAAATTGGCGCAATCGCTAAATTTGCATCATTAGTCGCGGTCATCGTGGGTGGGGTCGTCGGCGGTTTAGTCATGGTCAAGCTAAGCATCAACCGAGCGCTCTGGATCTTCGGCTTTGTTCAAATATTCAGTATTCTTGGCTTCGCGTTGCTTTCCGAAGTTGGAGCGAATCCCTGGGTGTTGGGAATTGCTGTGTCTCTCGAATATTTGGGGGTGGGGTTGGGTGCGGCCGCTGTGACCGCATTTATTGCCAAGAATACCAATCCAATATTTGCGGCAACGCAAATTGCGCTGTTTACCGCCTTGGCATCAGTTCCGAGAACAATGGCGAATGCTGTTACTGGCGTTATTGTTGAACAAATCGGGTGGACACCTTTCTTCTTCTTTTGCACGGCCTGCGCCATTCCAGGAATGTTGTTGTTGTTCAAAGTCGCCCCCTGGAACGAAGAAGTGCCATGATTAAAGACGGGCAATACCAGGAACTCATTGTTGGTCGCCTAAACGATCTCGACGATCCCGGATGTCGCGAATTTCGTATAGGAGACGGCGACTGGCCATTTAAGGGATTTGTCGTGCGTCGCGGCGAAGAAGTATTCGCGTACCAAAATTTTTGCCTACATGTGGGGCACCCCCTCAATTGGCAGCCAGATCGCTTTTTGACGCAGGACGGCAAAAAAATAGTGTGCTCGTCGCACGGGGCAATTTACGAAATTGATACAGGTATTTGTGTTGCCGGCCCTTGTCCGGGCAGAAAACTTCGTGCTGTTGGCGTCGAAGTCGTGGACGGCAATGTCGTCGTCACGGGTCCAGGCGCGCAACAATAAACTTGCCAGCGTTGCCTGACTTTGACGCCGTATTGTGCCGACTGAGGCTATTTAATCACGCTGCTAGTCAGGCGGATTCATAAAACCAAGCGGGTCGTGATAGCCGTCCGGATAGTCGCCGCCTTCGTTGCCGGTGTAATCGTCGCTATCCATGTCGACCGACCCGGACCAATCTTCGGGTGCAGCGACAGGCACAATCGATAGTCTCGTCCAATCGTCTAGCTCGAATTCATCAATCGTGCCGTCGAAAAACTGTAACTCGACAGTATCGGCATCCTCGTCAATGGCGACGACTTCGAACAATTGTCCATGCGGACGGCGATACCAGTGGCTAATAGCGGGTAACGCCGCCAGTCGTAATGCAGAAATGTGCTGGATACTGCCTATTTTCGCACTCCGAATTGCCTAGATTACATACCAGTTATAGACTTATTCTGCGGTGACGCAAGTCGCGCACTATTGGCGAATAAATCGCCAATCCCAAATTCGATGGCCGCGACGCAAACCGCGTGTTTCAAACTTTGTGGTATGTCGATCAAGTGGTTGATCACCATGATGTTCGCGACGTTCGTCCAGTCGAAAATTTGCTCGGGTTAGCATGACCTCATCAATATGTTCCGCGTAATTTTCCCAATCCGTCGCAACATGAAGCGCGCCACCAATGGCTAACTTGTCCTCGGCAAGATCCAAAAACGGTGGATTTACGATGCGCCGTTTGTGGTGACGTTTTTTTGGCCAGGGGTCGGCAAACAAGAGATTAATTCGTGATAACGACGCGCTTGCGAGCTGATGCTGCATGACTTCCATTGCGTCATGAATGATGACGCGTAGATTGCCAATATTCGCCTCCTTCGCTCTTAGAAGGCAATGACCTGCGCCGGGCTCATGAACATCAACGCCCACAAAGTCCATTTGCGGGTAATCGAGCGCCGCGGCGACGAGCGATACGCCATTTCCGAAGCCGACCTCTAGGACACGCTCGGCCTTACGCCCAAAGATTTGGTCGAGATCTAAGATCTCCTCATTGAACTCAACGCCAAAACGACCCCATTCCTCCTGTAATGCTCGTTCCTGAGAGGGCGTAGCGCGTCCGGCGCGGCGAACGAAACTTCGAATCGTTCTTCGTTTGGGTGTTGGTTCACTCATATTTTAATTGTAATCAAAACGTCACGATTTCTCAGCCTCGAAGAGGGCCTCCGAAATTCCAGCCAGTGACTCAACGATCAGTTTTTTGGACGCCCGACGTAGGACAATACTGCGCCGGCTGCTATCAAGCTCCAGCCAACGATGACGGACATCGTTAGGGTTAGGACCAGGGTGCCGGATACAAATGCGCTCGCGCCTAGCATCAATGCAAACCGTTGTTTTTCTTGCGCGACGAGTTGGCGCTTAATTTCATCAAGTTCCGGTGCTTTGATGTCGAAGTGCAGGTTGTCTGCAGCGATTTTTTCGGCCAAATGGCTGACAATTCCCGGCAACTCGCGCGCCGCGTCGCGTATTTGTGGCAAATCTTCGCGAAGCTGGTCAAGGGCTGCCCGCGGACCCATTTGCTCACTCATCCACTGGCGCAATATAGGGTGCGCTGTCTTCCAAAGATCCAATTGCGG
>JABIUH010000158.1 GCA_018701055.1 Woeseia sp.
GCGCCGCCCGCCGGTGGGGTCTCCACCGGCATTTCCTGAATTTAGAGCAATGTGATGTCCAAGTCCGATGCCAAGGCTGGCACGACCAGTTTCCGTGACCTTAATTTATCCGAACCATTAGTAAAGGTGCTGAATGATATCGGCTATGAGACGCCTACGCCCATTCAGAGTCAGGCGATACCGCATTTGCTGGCGGGTCGGGACATCCTAGGGCATGCGCCAACGGGTACGGGCAAGACAGCGGCGTTCGCGCTGCCGCTTCTCTCCGGTATTGACGTTAAGAGCAATAAAATCCAGGTACTGACATTGACGCCAACCCGCGAGCTGGCCATTCAAGTAGCTGAAGCGTTTCAACACTATGCGTCCTACATTAAAGACTTTCACGTTCTGCCCGTTTACGGCGGACAGGAATATGGCGGTCAAATTAGACAACTAAAACGCGGTGTGCAGGTTGTTGTTGGTACACCCGGCCGTCTCAAGGATCACATCCGCAAGGGTACTTTGAAGCTCGACGGATTACGGGCACTGGTGTTGGACGAAGCTGACGAAATGCTACGTATGGGATTCATTGAAGAGGTGGAGTGGATACTGGAACAGACGCCTGATAAGCGTCAGATGGCATTGTTTTCAGCGACGATGCCGAAACAGGTTGAACGAATCGCTCGCCGCTATTTGAATGATCCGCAGGAAATTTCGATCAAGTCGAAGACCGCAACCGCAGAAACTATTCGACAACGGTATTGGCAGGTTAGCGGTGTACACAAACTTGATGCACTTACGCGGATACTGGAAGTTGAAACCTTCGATGCAATTTTGATGTTTGTTCGCACGAAAGTTGCGACGACAGAGCTTGCCGAGAAACTTGAGGCTCGCGGCTACGCCGCCGCTGCGATGAACGGCGATATGGCTCAAAATCATCGCGAGAAAACGGTCGAGCGATTGAAGAACGGATCTCTCGATATTTTGGTTGCCACCGATGTTGCAGCACGTGGTCTCGACGTTCAAAGAATAAGTCACGTTATTAACTATGATGTTCCTTATGACATTGAGGCGTACATTCACCGCATCGGTCGTACGGGCAGAGCAGGGCGGAGTGGTGATGCAATCCTGTTTGTAGCACCGCGTGAACGACGCATGTTGGCCGCGATCGAAAAGGCGACACGGCAGAAAATCGAACAATTAGTGTTGCCGACCACAGAAACCGTCAACAACAAGCGCATTGCTGATTTCAAGCAGAAAATTACAGACACGCTGGCCGTCGGTGAGCTTGCGTTCATGCAGGGTTTGATTGAGCAATACCGCCAGGAGCATGACGTGCCCGCCGTTGAAATTGCTGCTGCTCTGGCAAAGATGTCTACCGGTGGTAAATCGATGTTACTCAGTGCGGATAAATTCAAAGACAAAGGTAAAGGTAAAAGCAAAGATAATGGCCATGAAAAGAATAGCAATAAGGCCCAAAGGAAGCCGCATCGGGAGACCGGAGAAGGACAGGAACGCTTCCGGATTGAGGTAGGTCATGTGCATGGCGTTAAGCCCGGAAACATCGTTGGCGCCATTGCAAACGAATCTGGATTAGATGGCGAGCATATCGGGTCAATCGAAATTGACTCGGAATTTAGTTTGATCGATCTACCTGTCGGCATGCCCGACGACGTATTGATCGACCTGAAGAAGACCCGGATTTGTGGTCAGTTGATGAACATCAGTCGGCACGGTGAAGCTCAACCGGGTAAACGAAAGAGTAAGCCAAATTCAAAGGGACGTTCTGAGGGTAAGTCAAAGCCAAGAGGACATTCAGATAGTAAGCCAAGTCCAAAAGCACGCGCCGAAGGCAAGTCAAAGCCAAAAGGATATTCAGATAGTAAGCCAAGCCCGAAAGTACGCGCCGAAGGCAAGTCAAAGCCAAAAAGATATTCAGATAGTAAGCCAAGTCCAAAAGCACGCGCCGAAGGTAAGTCGAAGCCCAAAGCGCATTCAAAAGATAAGCCGAGTCCAAAAGGACGTTCAGAGGGTAAGCCAAGTCCCAAAGCACGCTTAAAGGGCAAGCTCAAGATAAAATCCACTGTAAATACCAAAGTCAGGGGTAAACCAAAGTCTTCGTCGCGCGGAGCTAAGTGAGAACACTCGCTAATTAGCAAGTTGTCATGACGTCGTCTGCATCCGAATAGCCGCTAGTCTGTCAGCAGAACTCGGCGGGTGATATTCCGTTTCTTTGGTGTTCTGCGACAGCTTCGATAAAATTGCCGTGGGCGACCGCGCATGGTTTCGCCGCAATATTTTTGCGCCGGGGTTTTTCGCCCAAAGTCGCACAATGCCGAGATCTAAGCGCGAGTATCGTTAAGCCAACACATTGACATTCTGTACGAGGGACAGACAGATGAAAAATGTTTTGGCTACGCTGGTTGCTGCACCAGCTGCCTCCGTGCTGAACGGAGTGCCGGCAACCGGCACAATTAAATGGTTAAATTGGACGGCCAGTTAAATTAACTGACTTAATCCAATTGCTTGTACTGCCTCTAGAATACCAATTGCGGTCATTCTGTTTAGCCGTACGCCGGCGAATTCGTCATCAGTCAGAGAATCGCCTCGCAAGCGGCGGCGCAACAAATCGTTCGCCTAAATAGATCTGACCTCTTTACCGCGATGGAGGCACACAATTGCAATGGTTCATTTCATCGGCTACGGCCGATATTTTATACTCGAGCGATCAACATCCGCAGACCCGCAAACGTGGGCACCAGGAGAACTTTAGTGGGAATAGCGTATTTCGATAATTAGGCCACGATTCAGAGCGTCGTCGAAGCCTTGCGGCGTGATGGTGCGGTCGTCGTAACCAACGGGGCCGAGCATGATTTGATCGATACCGTTATATCCGAATTGCGGCCGAAACTTGATTCGGTAGGGCTCAATACGCTCGGCGATTTTAACGGTAGCAGCACGCTGCGAGCGGCATTTGGCTTGCTGCGAGCAGCGCCGCCGCTCTGATGGACCACGATCTAGCGCTTGCCGTCGCGGACGAGATTCTCTTGCCGCATTGCGCAACTTATACGCTTGGTAGCATGACTGCGATCGAAATAATGTCCGGCGAGTCCGGCCAGGCATTACACCGGGATGATTCTTTATATCCGCTCGAGAACCCAGGAATGGAACTTCTAATGGGCGCTATGTGGGCGCTGGATGATTTCACGGTGGAGAACGGTGGTACCCGCGTTGTACCGCGCAGCCACCGTTTCCTCCGGTCCTGGCATCTGCCCGATGTTACTAAATGGGAATCGACGGTGATGCCAAAAGGCTCCGTTCTTTTTTACCTGGGTTCGACCTGGCATGGAGGCGGCGCGAACAACAGTGAGGGGTCGCGCATGGGACTAATCAACACTTACTCTCTTGGGTGGCTGCGGCAGAAATCGAATCAGTACCTGGATACGCCGCCGGATGTTGCGATCCAATTCGGGCCGCGTATGCGTGCGCTACTGGGCTACATGCCACATGGCAGTGGCGATGACAGAATCGGCACTTTCCGCGGCGACTGTCCTGCCTGGGTCGATACGCCCCCGAACCGGCATGGCGAGAGGAGCGAGGGCAGATTGGATAGGCAGAAGACGCGGACGCGCAGGACGGCGTCTGATCCGACTTATCAGACAGACCTGCGGGCGAGATACCGATACACCGGCCAGGACACGGCCACCATTGCCACCGCATACACGGCGGTTTCTCTTTCGACGTAGACCTGGAATAACGTAATGATGGCCCACGCGATCAGGCAGAAGATCGTGCTGTAAGGGTGGCCCCACGCCAGGATCGGACGTTCGGTGTCGGGCTCGCGCTTCCGCATTACCAAAACGCCGATAATCAACGCGAGATAAAGCGGTACAAACAGGAATACAGAAAACAACAGAAGAAACTCAAAGCCGCCCAACAAAATCAGTCCGACTGATACTGCCCAGGTAAATACAACTGCCCAGACAGGATTGCCGCCTTTGCCGACAACACCCGCCTGGCGTGCGGCGAAACCATCCTCCGAAAGTGCCTGGAGAATCCGAGGTCCGGTCATGTACTCGAGATTCTGATGACTTAGTAAAATCAGTATGGCGGCAACAACGATGACGGTGCCGGCTGCCGGGTGCACGGCAAGCTCGAGCGCACGTGCCAGCGCCAGTTCGCTTCCAATAAGTGGTGCCAGTCCGACGCTATTCACGAGTGCGAGATTCAGCAATATGTACAAAACGATGACGATAACCATGCCTTTGATGCAGGATCTCGCTACCGCACCGGGGCCGCCTTGAATTTCACCGCTGAAGTACGACGCATACAACCAACCGTCGTAGGTAAAGATGATAGTTGCGATCACCAGACTCCAGTCATTGTATGAGCGATCCACAGACACAGAATCTGCCGCGCTGATCTCTGTAGCGCCCGCAAAAAACAGCACAAGTGCCAATACAAATACGAACAGCCCGATCAAAGAGGTTGCGGTTTCCTGGATCAGTGCACCTAGACCGATTCCGCGCAGCTGAATTGCGGCGAAGAGGCTTGTCACCGCAATGGCGAGCGGCGTACTCCACGCTGACGATTCAGGAATCAGAATGGAAACAAACTCGATAATGACCACCGCTTTCAGGGCGAGATCCGCAGCATAAGTGAGCCAGTCTGCCCAACCTATGACGAAGCCGGTGTAAGGCCCATATGCGCGGCGTATCAGCGAGTAAAAGCCGCCCGATCGCGGCGTCATGCCGACCAGTTCGACAGTAACGGCTGTGCTCAGCAGTACAAACAGACCCGCGAACAGCCAGAGTGCGAGGTACAACGTGGAATCCGTGATGACCTCGGCGATTTCACCGGGGCCGCGCAGGATACCGAGGCCAATAACACCGCCAACGGTGACGGCGAGCACGAATCGGCTGGGCAGTGTCCGCGTAGGATTAACCTGTGTCACATTCGTGCCTCGAACGTGTTCGGTTTGAAATCGATACGCGATTCCTCGCTTTACCAATTCGTGCGGATTGACCCCTGATCACAATCCTCCCGGCTAACCCTAGCTCACAATCAAATAAACTTTGCGAACAGTGTCCACTACTTCGGCTGTGCCTTTCCACCCTTTTGGGAAAACCCAGCTATCGCCCGCTTTAATTTCAGTGACCTGCCCTGATTCGGAGGTCAGGATCCAATGACCCTTTAGCAAGTGGCAGAACTCCGTGATATTCAAGTCCAGCTGCAATTTTCCAGGGGCGCATTCCCATGTGCCGGCAGTAAGATTTCCTTCCCCGTAGAAACTGGAGTCGGTCTGTTTTGGCAAGTCGCCGATGGGTGCACCGAAAGATTCACAATCGACTAAGTCTGTTAGCGCCGCACACTGATGTTGAACACTGATTTCTGGCATTACTTCTATTCCTCAACTAAAAAATTCGACTATTCGGGACGGACGCGAAATGGTTAATGTTGCAGTGTCGAGCTGGCTACCTTGCCTATAGGATCCTGCACGCGTCAGCAAAGAATTAAGTGGTGTCTTTATGAACTAACTTTCTTACGGTATTGGATGCTCAAGATGAGTCGGCGAGCGCCGGAATCGTCTTTTTCAACATCAAGTACATATAGAGATAGACAAGCATCGCCGCAATGGACGCGATCGCACACACGATGAATACGCCGTTGTATCCAAAGCCATAGGCCAGTACCGACGCCCCGATATTCGGACCAAGAAAATTACCCAAGCCCTGTGCGGCAGGAATCATTGCTGGGAAGCGACCGGACCGATCAACATTTGAGATGGTCGCTGCTTGATAAATATCCACGAAAATCCAGCAGAAGTTAAAGAAGAACATGCTGAACGCAACGGCAAAATTAGTGATACCGAAAACCAGCATGAGCACGATGCCGGCCTGAAAAACCAAGGTGACAAGCAACGGACGTGCGAGCCCATAGCGATTGCTTAGTAGCACGGCAAACAGGGAGCCGATCACAGAGAACACGGAGGAGATCCACAACATGCTGGCGACCCATTCCGGCGAGGCATCAGAGTCTACCGTGGACAATTCGATGTAAGTCCAATAGGCGCCGATGTTGATATAGGTAAGCACGATTGCTCCCAACACCATCCATGGTACGTAAGTCGGGACGTGGTTTTTCTCAGTTTGAGGTTCGCCGTCAGGGTTCTCGACATCTATATCGACATTCAAGGTTTGGTTGGCCGGACGCGTGGGTAGCCAAGATATAAATAAGAGGCCGACCACGTAGCTGACGATCAGCGCTATGTAGACACCCTCAATAGAGAGGTATGGCAAGAGTTTGAGTTCAGCGCCCTGCGAACCGGCGAATGCAAACAATTCAAGGCCGAACGCGAATGCAGGTCTGGAATGACCACCGATCGTTGCTACGGCAATACCGGTATAAATTCCTGCACCGATGCCCGAGGCTAGGCGCAACCAAAGCATGGCCTCGTAACTTTGGTAAAAGATACATAATGCGTTCGCGGCAATCGCGAACAGTGCCGCACCTGCCGCCATATAACGACGATTAATCCTGGCAATAAATATCGCGGAGATTACAGCGCCGATCGCCAGCCCACCGAGATCGGCACCCGCCACCCGACCTACTTGGACGGCGGAGAGCCCCAGGTTGCCAACCCATGACGTGCTGATGACGGGTAGACCGACCATTACCGCATAGCCAGCGAGCGCCATGTAGATACCAATGGTCAGAGACCGCCAGTCGTCGAACTCAGTCCGATGGTGGAGAGGTTTGCTGCCGTCGTCAGTCATTCTGATTTATCCAATTTTTACGAGCTTCGCTTAAAGGTCAGATAGGCTTTGCGGACAGTATCCAACACTTCCCAGGTTCCTTTGCTGTTGTTGTCAAAATACACGGTATCACCCGCTTTTATATCAATCGTTTCACTATCGTCCGGATGAAACAAGGCGTGCCCGTTGACGAACGTACTGATCTCGGCATCCATGACCTGCCGCATCCACGTGCCCGGCGTGCATTCCCAGATTCCGGCCTCCGAGCCGTCCTCGTTTTCGTTAATAATGCGCCCGCGAAGATTTGATACCTGCTCCGAAACAGGTAATTCCACCGGACCCCAATCATCGAGTTCCTCGGAAGGGATATTGGCTACAGATTTGACTTGTTTAATTGCCATGGAAATCTCCTAGAAACAACAGAAAACTTTAACGCAGTAGCCCACTGTTCGCGCCATTGCGTATAGGCAATGTAAACCAAGTCCTCGCGCGGGACTAACTGGTAGGGGCTTAGGGTTGAATTGCGTTTTCGCCAATTAGTATTACCAACTCAGACGAAACAGCGAGTAGTCGTCCTGTTCAATCGAAAATACTGCGTCGCCTAGCCCAGAACTTCTCCAGCACCAACAATGGCGCGAACCGGTAGTAACATCGTGTGTCCTTTCAATACTGTTCAAGCATCCGGAGATCTATAGTATCTGCAGGCATCGCCGTGCTGAGATCGGCGCGAATTTCCTAAGGATGGTAGCTTCCTTAGGCGGTGATGCCAACAACGGTGGGCGTTAGGGAATTATTCGGTGCCCGGCACTTCCGGATTGGGATTCGCGATAGTATGTCCATTTGTTGGTACAGGGCAAAATGGGGAAAGCAGTGCAGACCAATAGAATCCTTTTTAGCGTTATTGCAACTTTTCTGTACATGCATGCTGGCTGTGCTGTCGCTGATCAGTTAAATCGGGACCAGGCCACTCACAACCAACTGACGTCTAACACTTATTCTCCGAATTCTCCGGTGGCCAATCACAATTTCATACCGATAGACGGTGCTACGCCACAGCATCAGTTCTCCGGTGCGATTGCTATTCTTGAACATACAATGCGTACTGAGCCTGCGGCTATAAAGCCGGCCGTTATTCGGGGCCGAAAAACCCAGCTATTTCCTGGTGTGACGCTGCAATTCGTGTCGCACGGCGAATATCTCGTACCTGTCGAACGGAATATCATCGAACCGCTCGGCGGCGATAGTTATTGGCATTTTCATGCGGGTCCTGGGCGCGTCTGGTCGGAAGAAAATGACGACGGTATGTCACGCGCATCGTTCCCGTTTTTTCTGACAAATCTATTTGAGAACGAAACCTACAACGGCATAGCGACATTTCTGTACGACGATGATTCTGTCTCGGAACTTCGATACCAAATCGTGCAACAACTATCACCGTTCATGGTAGCGACGAAATTCGTCGCCTGGAATCAGCAGCCGATTACGTATACGCCGCAGGTCATCGCAACCGAACCATTACTCACTCAGTTCGATGCCGAGCTTTCGGATCAACTCACTTGGCGCGACTGGTCAGAACTTGAAGATACCTACGGCGCCGGGCTTTTCGCAGACTTCGATACCGGAATCGATCCGCAACTGGTCGTTGCCGGCGGTCTCGTGATCGATGGCGATGTGTACGTGCACTCGATGGCTACGCCGTACGGTGACTATCCATATCCTCGCGAAATGCGGCATGGCGTGTGGTCGGTGACGAAAACGATCACCGGTTTGGTGACGCTGATGAGAATGGCAGAAAAATACGGCGATGAGATTCTTGATTACAAGATAAACGATTACGTTCAGGTCACTGCGAATCACGACGGTTGGGAGAACGTTACCTTTCGGCATGCCATGAGCATGGCAACAGGCATCGGTCCTGGATCGATCAATACCAATCCGAATGTTTTCAGTGACGGCAACTACGACGTCGACACCGACGCATACATGGATTGGATGTTCGCACCTACAACACAGGCTAAGCTGGATTTACTTTTTCAAGTGCCCAATTATCCGTGGGGGCCGGGCGAAGTCGCTCGTTATCGAGATCGGGATATTTTTATCGGTGCGGTTGCGTTGGCCAATCTTTATCGGAGCAAGGAAGGGCGCGATGCCGATCTGTGGCAGATGATGCAGGATGAGGTGTACGGCCCAATTGGCATACATCACCTGCCGATGAGCCAAACGTGGGAAACCGATAGGCCGCCTGTGCCATTGCTGGCCTGGGGTGTTTATCTGACGATTGATGACGTCGCCAAAATCGCTGGGCTGATTGAAAGGCGCGGTATGCACAACGGCGCGCAATTGCTGAGCGCGAGTGGATTGGCAGAAGCGCTCTATGACACTGACGAACGGGGATTGCTAACGGGTGCGTCAAATCGATATGGTGAAAATACTTACCACCTGACCGTTTGGCATGAGAATTACACGACGACCTCAGGAAAGACCTACACCATTCCCTCAATGAACGGCTACGGCGGCAATCTCGTCAAGATTATGCCGAACGGCGTCATCGGTTTCAGGATGGGCAACGGCGATGACAAGCCGGTCGAACAGATGATCGTCATCGCCGACAAACTTTTCCCGTTTGACCAATACAACCGAAAATCAGGAAAGGCAGTCGTCGTAGCCAAACCCTGAACCATATCTGCAGGAGCAGATGCGGCCTGTAGACCAATCCAGGTGGCATTACGATACCGCCGGTTTATGACCAGACCGGTTTTCTGATGGTTCGGTTTCCATGTTCTGCAGCGACAGGTCAGAGATTAGTCGTATACAATGATCCGCTGACGCAGGAGTTCACGTGATAAGAAAAAATTTAGTAGTAACTTTTATTCTGCTGTTCGTAACATCGATTAGTTACGGTGCAGAATTCCCGCAGAAAGATATTCGATTGGTTGTCCCGTTCGAGCCAGGCGGCGCCGGTGACACGACGTCGAGAATCATTGTTGAAGCAGCGAACGAAATCCTGGATGGCAGAAAAATTTCTGTAGTGAATCGATCGGGCGGAGGTGGGATTGTTGGTCAGACATTTGTTTCTCGTGCACGCGCTGACGGATATACGATCCTGGCGATGACCAACTCCGTTATCACGAATCCGACATTAAAAGGTGCCAGCTATTCGATTGACGATTTTGAGCCAATCGCCATTTACAATTTCGATCCAGACGTCATCGCGGTAGCTGCCGATTCGACCCTAACGAACGTCGCGGACTTGATTGCGACAGCAAAGAAACGCGAGCCCAATATGGTTACTGCCGGCATCGCGACGGCACATCACATGGTTGGCCTGGCGATTGAGCAAAATACGGATCTTACCTTTAACTATCTCCCGGTCCGGGGATTCGGTAATCAGCTGCAAACGGTTATGGGGAACCACGTCGATGGTGGTTTCTGGCCACTGGGCGAAGCGGCTAGCCATGCACGAGGCGGCAGCATACGCATACTTGCTATCGCGTCAGAAATTCGCGATCCGGGTTTTCCGGATGTCCCAACATTCCAGGAATCGGGCTTAGGCGTAACGGTTTGGGCAACTTTTCGCGGCTGGGCAGTTCCAGCGGGAACCCCGGACGACGCTGTCAATTTTCTTTCGGATCTGCTGGCAGAAGTACATGCATCTCCGGAGTATCGACGAAAAATGGAGGCGGCCGGGTACAAGCCCGTTTATCAAGATGCACAGGAATTCCAGAAAGCGATTGCTGAGTATAAGAATCTAACAAGTACGGTTATCGCCGCACACGGCTTGGGTAACTAATCAGCTTTTCTGACCAGGCGTCGACTTAGGCACCTAGAGAAAAAGAAAAATAATTTTGCCGGATTTAATCAAGAAATCGAAGTTCGATTTTCGACGTTCCGTGACAGGCGCTCTATTAACGGTTGTCGGTGGACTGGCGTCGTTCCAAGCGTTGAGCTTCGATGGCGAGTCGCGATTTTTCCCGCTGGCTGTTGCTGTCGCACTCGCCGTAACGGGAACGGCAATATTAGTTCATGCATTGCTCACTCAGAGAGCAGTCGCATCCTCTGCTGAAAAATACACTGCAGTCTTGCTTGCAGCGGCGATCGTGACTGCCTGGGCGGCAGCATTTTCGGGTGGCATGGGCTTTGTCTTGCCAACATTTGTTATGCAGGCCTCGCTTCTATGGATCACGGGCGTGCGACGTCCGGCACATATTGCGTTTATAGCTGTATTGGTCACCGCGTTGGCGTATATGTTGTTTGTGAAATTGTTGGACATCCCGATGCCAACATCACTATTACCAAACGCACTCCAGGGTTTCTGAAGTGGACTTGATCGTAATTGGTTTCACGACGCTTCTGGAGCCTAGTGTTCTCATGATGCTAGTCATTGGGCTATTCGCGGGCTTAATTGTCGGATCAATTCCAGGTATCAATGACAATATTGCGTTTGCCGTATTTATTCCGTTTTCATTCGCTCTGCCGGCGGCTCAGGCCTTGGCATTAATGGTAGGTGTTTATTGTGCAGCAGCAACTGGCGGTGCAATTCCTGCGATTATGATCAAAGTACCGGGCACGGCGTCGGCGTTGTTGACCGCTGTCGACGGTAATGCGATGGCGCGCCAGGGCCAGGCTGGAAAAGCACTCTCAATTGCGATCACATCTTCCGTTATCGGTGGAGTTGTATGTTCAATTGTCTTGCTGCTGTTTGCGCCGCTATTAGCGAATTTGGCGTTACTTTTTGGGTTTGTAGAAACCTTCGCGCTGACAATTCTTGGGTTGTCGAGTGTTGTCGGACTGTTAGCTGGAAATGTTCTGCGAGGCCTGGCTTCGGCATTAATCGGGCTACTCGTTTCAACGATTGGATTCAGCCTCACCACCGGCTACCCGCGTTATACGTTTGACAACGTCAACCTGATAGAAGGCGTGCCGTTCGTTCCGCTGTTAGTCGGACTGTTTGGTGTCGCATCGGTGTTCGAGTTGGTCGCTGATATTGCCCGCGAGCGATCTGAATCCGGCCGGTCGGAAGCCTTGCCTCGAATCGGTTCTATGCGACTCGGTAAGCGTCTAATTCGACGGTTGATACCCGTGTGGGCCACCAGCATTACCATCGGTAATCTCATTGGCATGCTACCCGGTGCGGGAATGTTGATGGCGATCTATCTTTCTTACGATCAGGCAGCGCGGCGGTTCAAACGTTTGTTCGCGCATAATCCTGATGAATCTAAGTGGGGAGAAGGTGCGCCGGAAGGTATTGCCGCGCCGGAATCGGCAAACAATGCAGTGACGGCGAGTTCGATGGTGCCGTTATTGTCACTCGGTATTCCCGGTAATTCCACGTCCGCTCTATTCATTGGCGCCCTTGGCGTACAAGGAATGGTGCCTGGGCCTTTGTTATTCGCACAGCATGCAGATATTGCGTGGA
Organism: Woeseia sp.; assembly: GCA_018701055.1. Lineage (GTDB taxonomy): Bacteria > Pseudomonadota > Gammaproteobacteria > Steroidobacterales > Woeseiaceae > SZUA-117. Next base: position 12,151 of record JABIUH010000158.1, read on the forward strand.
TGATCATTGTCGCATTCTTAGTAGCGAACCTCCTGATGTGGCCAGTTGCCTTCCTGGTCATTAAGTCGGTGTCTCGCACAGTTTTTGCAATCAAAAAAGAAGTGTTGGTTGGTGTCATTGTTCTTCTGTGTATGCTCGGCGCCTATGCAGACGGCGCGAACAGTTTTAATATCGGGGTCGCGTTGAGCGCTGGCTTGGTCGCGTATCTTATGAAGCTCGCCAACATACCGCTGGGACCCGCAATTCTAGGCCTGGTTTTAGGCGGCCAAATGGAATCTGCGTTGTCTAATTCGTTGTCTGTATCAGGCGGCAGCTGGTTGGTTTTCGTCGATATTAAGAATCACCCAATTAGTGCGGTGATGATCGTCGTTGCTGGTCTGATGTGGGTAGTTCCTATCGTTCGTCATTTGCGAAGTCGAACGCAAGAGGAAGTCTAAAAAGTAAGGCGGTAACGTAGCGTTACCTGGAGAGCACAATGGTAGATATGCAGGAAAACAGATCAGAACTAGCGGCGAAGTTTGTCGAAGAAACGCGTTCGCTTAGCGACTCGAGAGAAATCGATCGTCAGTGTCTGGATGAAATTCGTACTCAACTTCTGTCGCTAGCGGCGCGATCCGAGTTTTGGTCGGAAGAAGAATACCCGTCCCCGCCGGAGGATGAGTTACAGAACCGATACCTTATTGCCAGCGAGCTGAATGGGGGGATTTCTCTATACCTCAACGTAGTTCGGTCTGGAAAAAAAGTGCCTCCACACGATCATACAACCTGGGCCTGCGTCGCCGCCGTCGAAGGTGTTGAGCACAACATGTTCTATACCCGTACCGATGACGGTAGTGTCGATGGAAAAGCGACGTTAACGATGGACGATGTGATCGCAGTTGGACCGGGTAACGCAATAGCGATGATGCCGGATGATATTCACAATTTTGAGGTGCGTGGCGACCAGATCATTAGGCATTTGCATTTTTATGGGCGGCCACTGGAGTCGCTCTCCGAGCGCAAAGCATTTGATCTTGAGAACGGCACGTACAAGATTATGGACGTCGGCGTAAAGACCATTGGCTAGGAGAGTGACTTGAATTCAATCACCGCTCATGCACTGAAGCCGTTACTAACGGCGGAGGATGAAATTGCACTCCTGGATGTTCGTGAATATGGCCAATATGGGGAAGGTCACCCATTTTTCAGCGTGCCATTTCCCTACAGTCGTCTTGAAGCGCGGGCCCCTTTATTGCTGCCCAGAAAAGATGTTCATCTTGTTCTGTTAGACGACGGTGATGGCGTTGCCGCTCGAGCCGCATCTCAATTCGAGTCACGCGGCTACCAAAATGTCTCGATATTGGAAGGCGGTGCCCCGGCCTGGGCTGCCGCGGGTTACACCTTGTATAAGGGTGTTAATGTCCAGTCCAAGACTTACGGTGAGCTCCTCGAGCATGTTGCCGAAACACCAAGCGTTACCGCCAGTGAGCTGAGCGCGCTGCTTGAACGCGATCCGTCAGTGGTCGTTTTGGATGGCAGGTCTCCTGAGGAGTATCAAAATATGTCTCTTCCGGGTGCGCTCTGCTGTCCGAATGCGGAATTAGGATTTCGCATTCAGTCTTTGGTACCGGACGAAGCCACGACTATTGTCATTAATTGTGCGGGTCGGACCCGTTCCATACTGGGTGTTGAAGGACTCCGAGTGTTGAATATCAAAAATCCGATCTTCGCCCTGGAAAATGGCACTCAGGGTTGGCGACTTGCGGGCCTTGAACTGGATCATGGTGTTTTGCCGCAGGCGCTTCCCGAACCAGACGATCATCAGTTCGCTCGCATGACGGCAAGCGCGCAGGCGCTCATTGCTGCAGGCCAGCTGAAATTGATTGCACCCACTATGGTGGCCGACTGGCTGAACAATAAGGATCGCACGACGTACCTGCTCGATGTAAGAACGAAAAGCGAGTTTGAAAAATCTCATTGGCCGAATTCGTGCCATGCGCCTGGTGGACAGTTGGTTCAAGCGACCGATCAATATGTCGCCGTTAGAAATGCTCGCATCGTGTTAAGTGACGACAATCAGTTGCGGGCAGCAACGACGGCTATTCGGTTACAGGATATGGGTCATGATGTTTATCTCCTCGACGCAGATGCCCGAGCCGGAACGTCGGACGCCTCCGGTTTTCAGCAAATAGGTGCAAATACAATTCAGTTCGAGGCGCTTCCTCAAGCGAACCGTGCTCGTGGTTTGAAAATACTGGATGCTTCGCCGGGGATGCAGTTCAGGGAAGCGCACATTGACGGCGCAGTTTGGGCAACCCGCGCACGACTTGATCGATTGGCTTTAGCGCCCGACGAGGATGTTTTGGTTACCGGACATGATGCGGCCCTGATCGAAGGAATAGTCATCGAACTCAACGTGCTTGGTTTCACTAATGTGCATTGTAGTAAAGGATCTTCGGCGATCTGGATGAACGCCGGTTATACGGTCGTTAGCACTCCGGATGAGCCCTCTGATGACGAGTGCATCGACTACTTGTTCTTCGTGCACGACCGACATGACGGAAATATGGACGCTGCTCGGCGCTATCTGGCGTGGGAGGTCGGGCTTATCGACCAACTGGATGCGCAGGAACGTTCTGTGCTGAATCCGCGCACACAATTTATGTCGGAGTGACGAATTCAATGCGTCGAGAAACGAAGTTATTGCACTATGGCCGTGGGGATCTCCCGGCTTCTGCCAATCCTCCCGTTGTACGTGCATCGACAATACTGCACGACTCTGTAGAGAGTTACAGCAACACGCTGGCGGCACGAGAGCTGGACGACAGCGTCATGTCGTACGGTCGACGCGGTACCACGACAGCACACGCGCTCATGCAGGCGATCAATGACATGGAGGGTGGTGACGGATGTTGGTTGTTTCCTTCCGGTGTCGCCGCTATTGCGACGACCCTACAGGCGTTTTTACGAAAGGGTGATCACGTGTTAATCGCCGAGACATCCTTTCACGCAACCCACACTGCTTGTGAGCAGTTTCTAAAACCCAATGGTGTTGAGGTTGATGCTTTCCCTTGGGATACGACTGACGTCTCGCCATGGATCAAGCCTAATACAAAGGTGATTTTTGTTGAGTCGCCAGGTTCAGAAACAATGGAAGTGATGGACCTGCCAGCGCTTTGCAAAAGCGCACATGAAAACGACGTCGTTGTCATTGCCGACAATACTTACGGGTCGGGGTGGCTTTATCATCCGCTGCAACTCGGCTGCGATGTGTCGATCATTGCCGGGACCAAGTATCTCAGC
>JABIUH010000161.1 GCA_018701055.1 Woeseia sp.
ACTACCGGCACCCCAAATGTGTTTTCAAGTTCATGCAGGACCTGCGGGGGCAATGATGAAGATGACGAACGGACAAAGCGCAGTCGCGCGTTCTTGACGGCATCGTCATTGCGCTTCGCTCTTGCAATGATTGCCTGGTGCATCGTGGGTACGGCGGTGTACCAGGTTGGGCTTGACTGTTGCAACCACGAGTAGAATTTGAGCGCATCGAAACCGGGCGAGCAACACACGCTTGCACCTTTACCAAGGGTTGCGAGTATTGCCGCCATCAAGCCATGTATGTGAAACAACGGCATAATGTTCAGACAAACATCGGTCGATTCTAAGCACAGAGTGTTCTGGATGTTGGCGGCAGAACGACAAATATTTGTGTGTGTGAGCGGTACGATTTTCGGTCGAGATGTCGTGCCGGAGGTGTGCAAGACAAGTGCTACGTCATTTGCTTCAGCATAGCCGACCATTTGATTGCGAGGGCCTTCCGTGCTGCCGGTTTCGTTAAGCGTGAACTCACCTGCTGGTCTGTCGACGTGGGTTTCGAGTTCAAGAATTTGAATGCCATGATTTTTTGCAGCCTGTATGGCTGGAGTGTCGCTGCCCTTTGCAACGACTAGTGCTCTCGCATTTAGATCCGAAAGATAGAAATCGTATTCATCCTCTGTGTAGGACGGATTTAGCGGCGCAGTTGTCGCACAGGCGGCAATACAAATGAAACTGGTTCCCATTTCCGGGCCGTTTGGCAGCACAATCGCGATTCGGTCATTGCGCCCGATGCCTAGTTCGTTCAGCGAATCTTTGGTGCGTTCGACCAGTTCGCGTAATTCACCATAGCGCAAATCCGGCCGAGCAATACCGCTGATTGCGATGCTGCTGTTTTCACCTGTTTGCAACAGCTCATGCACGGTGCTCATTGTATGCCCCCGATTTCTTCTTATTTTTGGCACTTCAGTGACCTAGAGTCAAATCACGTTTCTTGATTAGGCATTGTCGAGGCTTAGTGAGATCGGGTCAATACGATAAGGATATTCGTTCTTGTGCGAGAGGTCGTGTCGTCAATCGTTGGTCGGTACAGGATCCCTATTTAATTGATCGTAAGCGCGCTGGCCAGCCCGCGTGAACATGTAATCGATGATTGATATTAGCCACTAAATCCGCCAACTCTTCGGCTGGCGTTCGGTACTAATATCGCCTATTCATTGGCAATGAGGGCGGCTGCTAATCCGTTGCCCACTGTCAGTCAGGTGTCGTGATGGGTATGATCGAGAGGCTAACTTGATTCCTGCCAACGGCGAAAATTCGTTGCATCTATTGGTTCATAATCAAGATTGGGACGGTTTCTGTATTGGCGCGATTTTTTCCGTAAAAAAAGGTTGAGATTGTTATCGACTGATTTCGTATTTCGACATCAGTGCGGATAGGCGTAGACTAGCTGCTGCTCCCAATAGCAGATTCTCTGCGGTCGTTGGGGCCCATCAAGACTACGAGGAACCTCAATGGCCATCCGACCCATTCTTCGCCTCGGCAATCCATTGCTAAGGCAGCGGTCCATGGAAGTTTATGCAGTCGACACGCCTGATATTCGTGATCTCATCGCCGACATGTTCGACACGATGGAGGCGGCAGATGGTGCGGGGTTGGCCGCAATTCAAATCGGCGTGCCTTCACGCGTAATGATTTTTGGTTTCGAGGCCAACGAACGTTATCCCGAGGTGGAGCCTATTCCGATAACGGTGCTGGTCAATCCGAAGTCGAACGTTCTTGATGATACAAAAAACGGCGGTTGGGAAGGTTGCTTGAGTGTTCCAGGAATGCGTGGCTATGTGGAGCGGTTTTCCCGGATTCGTTACAGTGGGATCGATCAGTATGGAAATTTAGTCGATCGCGAGGTCGACGGTTTCCATGCCCGCGTTTTTCAACATGAATTCGACCATCTGGAGGGTGTCTTGTATCCGGACCTTATTGAAGACCCGCTCAAATTCGGCCTTGAAGAAGAGCTTTAGCTGAATACCTAATTACCGCTAAAGACCGGCGAAACTTCGTCAATATCGCTCACACGCTCTAATGTTATTTGGCTGTCAGAAAAACCACACAAACTCTCCAAATTTTGCGTGCGAAAGCGTGCGTTGAATCAAGTCTGATCCGCAGTTTGGTTGCTAAAATGCAGCGACGAAATCTATTTTGGCTGACAATCAACGCATTGAGTTTGGCTGTCATTACGCTTGGCCTGGTTGGGCATTGCTAGCGATCCGGAAGAGCAGCCATCAAAAAATACGTGGTCTAGCGCTATTGCTGTATACCTCAGTTATCGATTGGAAAACGATGGTAAGTCCGCAGGCCGGAATCAGCAGCGCTGCTGCCCCAGCATTCGCTGCGGTAACGCTTTGTCTGGCGAACTGCCTTTTCATGCAGTATCGGAAAAACTCACGGTCGGCGGATATTGCGAACGCTGTTACCACTGCGTTTGTTGGGCTGACTCAAGACGCAGCGGCAGTGGTGGTTTTCATGCAGGGTCCGGTTGTTAATCCGGAGCGGCAGAAACTTTACCACCAGGTAACTTTCTTGATGTTGCCCGCTGGTTACACAGGGGTGGCAATTTTTTTGTTGTTTATTCTTGTCTCAGGCCTATCCGAAGAGCTGTGAGAATCAGCGATCAGCTGACGGGCTTTCTAAATTGACACGATTTTAGTGAGCAGACTGCGATGGCCTACGCAACGTCGTGTCGTACCGACCGACCCGTTTCGGTCCTGGTCACCGACATCGTTCGATTCAAACAGGTCAACGATGAATTTGGACGCTCCAGAGGCGATGACGCACTATTCGAATTTTCGGAGTTGTTAAAGCTAAGTCGGTGAGAGGACGATATTTCAGCCCGCATTGGCGGCGAGGAGTTCGCTCTGATACTGCCTGGCGCAGGATGGGTGGATGCAATGGAGATCGCGAATGGATTGCGTTCGTTGATTCAGACATCGCCAATTGAACTCGACGGCTGTCAAGTCACCATGATCGCAATTTCGTCGATCTTGAATCATCGCAAATGCTATTTGTTGCAGATGGAGCGTTCGCTCCGATTTCAGTCTAGCCGCGCTGACACCCAAGTGTCGATGGAGAGGCGGGGCTATATCGGTCTGATAAATGCTGGGAAATTTGGAACGGATTTCAGAGGAATTTCGGTTTACATACTGTAGAATCCGCCGCACAAACTTTACCTAACCCACCCAACAGGGGATGTCGTGAGTAGTCAAGATCAACTAGAGAAAATTAAGTCCGCACCTGGTTTCATCGCTGCATTGGATCAAAGCGGCGGTAGTACGCCAAAAGCGCTCGGGCTATACGGAGTCACTCCGGATGCCTGGTCAAGCGACGAAGAAATGTTTGACGTCGTTCACGCGATGCGGACCCGAATAATGACCAGCCCATCATTCAATGGTGATCGAATTTTGGGTGCCATCCTGTTTGAGAATACGATGGACCGTGAAGTGGAAGGACAAACCACTGCATCATATCTCTGGGACGTCAAAAATGTCATACCTTTTCTTAAAGTCGATAAAGGGCTGGCAGACGAGGTTGACGGGGCGCAAGTGATGAATCCAAACCCTGGGCTCGGCGAGTTACTCGAGAAAGCGAGTGCGGCCGGAATCTTTGGCACTAAGATGCGTTCAGTCATTAAAGAAGCGAACGCCGCTGGCATCAAAGCTGTCGTTGATCAGCAATTCGAAGTGGGCCGACAGATTGTCGCCGCTGGGCTAGTGCCGATCATCGAACCGGAAGTTGATATCCATTGCGCTGAAAAAGCAGCAGCAGAGGACTTGCTTCACGACGCGATTATGGATCAGCTCAACAGTCTTGGAGCAGATGAGATAGTGATGCTGAAGCTCACGCTGCCGGAAAAGGACAATCTCTATGCCGATTGTGTGGCACACCCGAACGTTGCAAGAGTCGTCGCCTTATCAGGCGGCTACGCTCGAGAGGAAGCGAACGATCGTTTGTCGCGACAAAACGGAATGGTAGCGAGTTTCTCGCGTGCCTTATCAGAAGGCCTCAATGCGCAGCAGTCTGCTGACGATTTCGATCGCACGTTGGATTCGTCGCTAACGAGTATTTGCCGTGCCTCTGCAACGTAACCTACCGCACTAAATCAAACGGACGGGGATGATAGGTCTCCGTTCGTTTTTTTATCAGCCTGATTCAGGTCGAGAATGAGGTCGCTGAGTCTCGAATGGCCTGTCTTCCGATTTAGGTATTTGGGCGCTAGAGGCGAGTAAGTGCCAGCTCAAGAGGATAATCTACGTCTCGTTGCTGTTGGGGGATCTCGTTTTGCACGCATGGTTTAGGGTCAGCTTGTTCTTCGCTCTTGTGCCGATCGGCCTCGGAAGCGAGGCGGTGCGCGCACAAATGGTCGATTCTGGCGGGAAGCAGATCGACGCCTTCATGGTAGATGAAGCGCCAATTCTCGATGGAGTTTTGGACGACGATGCATGGGCTTTTGGTGCCGTCATAAACGATCTGCATCAAATCAATCCGGACGAATTCGCCCCGCCCACAGAAAAGTCACAGATTCTCGTCGTTTATACAAAAGACGCTTTATATCTTGCGGCAAGAATGTGGGACAACGAGCCAGACAAAGTTAGCGCCCAGGTCTTGCGTCAAGGCGATTGGTCGTCTGGAGAAGATAGTTTTACCGTGATGATCGACCCTTTCGATAAAGGTCGCAGTGGTTACGCATTCGATTTAACGGCGAATGGCGTCCGCAACCAGGCGCTCTACGAAAACGTTACAAAAGAGAACTGGAGCTGGCGCGGCATCTGGCATGGTGCAACCAAAATTGACGACAAGGGCTGGGTTGCGGAGGTTGAAATTCCATTCAAGACGCTTTCCTTCGATCCGAATAATGATGTTTGGGGCCTCAACGTTGCACGTTATATCGGTAGGAAGTCAGAACATATTGGTTGGGTATCTGCCAATCGTACGCAGAACCCGGCAATTTCCGGGGCGGTCACCGGGCTCCTTGGCGCAGACCAGGGCGTAGGGCTTGATATCGTTGCATCGGGGCGCGTGGGAGAGTCGACGAACTTCGAAACCGGAACAACAGACGACTCGGCAGAGCCAGCCGTCGATATTTTCTACAAGCTGACACCCGCATTGACGGCCGCGCTTACGTTCAACACAGACTTCTCCGGGAGCGGCGTTGACGAGCGACAAATTAATCTAACGCGGTTCGGACTATTCTTTCCCGAGCGTCGTGCGTTTTTTCTTCAGGACACCGACATTTTCGAGTTCGGCCGAATCGGTGGTCAGAGCTTCAACGATCGCACGACCATTTCTCGCGTTGGGCGGGAAAGTGGTCGTCCGTTTTTTTCCCGCCGAATTGGGCTTAGTGGTGGTGGGCAAACGATTGACATTAACGGCGGCGGAAAACTTACTGGACGCGCCGGGCAATGGGAAGTCGGCTTGCTGGGAATTCAGCAAGACCAGTTTGAATCGTTGAATTCTAGTGAGCTATTCGTTGCACGACTCGCGAGAAACGTATTCGAAGAATCTAGTGTGGGCATCATCATGACGCATGGTGATCCGGATTCGAATCTTGATAACTCTCTCGCAGGATTCGACTTTCGCTATCTCAACACCCGCCTGACGAATGGCCGCACGTTAGAAGGAGGCCTTTGGTATCAGCAATCAGACAGTGAAGGTATTGACGGCGATGACGCTGCGTTTGGTGCAAGCCTGAGACTGCCTAATGCAGTAGGGTTTCGCGGTGGCATTGCCTATAAAGAATTGCAGCAGAATTTCTATCCGGCGCTCGGTTTTGTCAGTCGCGTCAATGTGCGAGATCTCACCGTGGAGGGCGGCTACACCTGGTATCCACACGATAGACACATTCGGCAGGCCTTTAGTGGAATCGATTATCAAAGAATTGAAACGATCGAGGGCATTTTACAATCGGAGGTCACGACTCTGCGCGCAATGGAATTGACGACCGAGACCGGCGATAGGATTGAGTTTCATTATCAACTCATTGACGAGAACCTTGATCAAGCCTTTGAGATTTCTGACGGTATCAATATTGCGGCTGGTGCCTATTCCTTTGATCAATATTGCATCAATGTGAATAGCGCCGGTCACAGGGCTCTCATGGTGGAAGCGTTTTACTGCGGGGGCGATTTTTTCGACGGTTCCATTTCGGCGCCGGGCGCCTCACTGACTTGGCGTCCGAATGAGCATCTTAAGTTTTCGACCGGATATCAAATAAGCGATATCGAATTGCCCAATGGCGCGTTTACCACGCGGCTGATGTCTCTCCGCGCCGACGTAGCATTCACCAATACGTGGTATTGGGAGAATTTCGTCCAGTACGACAATGTGACCTACGGCGTAGGATTGAACAGTATCCTGCGGTGGGTGCCACGAGCGGGTCGGGAAATGGTTTTGGTTGTGAACCGGGAGTTCATCGACTACACCCGAGATCGAAGCTTTCAATCCGTCACGGGCGACATAACCTTCAAATTCAGCACCACCTTTCGCTTCTAGAGCAATCTTCCTCCAGACCATTCCCTGCCGTCACGCACGGGAAAAGATATCGATTGCCTAATAAAACGCCGTCGCTGATAATCTGGCCAGACTTATCGGAGGCTATTGAATGAAGATCGGTGTACCGAAGGAAATTCACGCGGGTGAGCGACGCGTCGCTACCACCCCGGATGTGATAAAGCAGCTCAAAAAGCTCGGATTTGAGGTTCTCGTTGAGGCCGGAGCAGGCGCGGCGGCAAGTTATACGGACGACGCCTACGCCACAGCGGGTTGCGAGGTAGTCGCATCTGCCGCGGATGTTTGGGCGCAGTCAGATATCGTTATGAAGGTTCGAGCGCCTGAGGGTGCAGAGGCCGGCATGCTGCGCTCCGGACAGGCGCTGATCAGTTTCATTTGGCCCGGTCAGAACTCAGAGTTGTTGAAGGACTTGACTGATCGTGGCGTCACCGCAATTGCCATGGACAGCATTCCCCGAATTTCGCGTGCGCAGAAACTGGATGCGCTCAGCTCGATGGCGAATATCGCCGGGTATCGGGCCATCGTTGAAGCGGCCCAACATTTTGGCCGATTTTTTACCGGGCAAATTACGGCGGCCGGTAAGGTTCCACCTGCGAAGGTACTGGTGATTGGCGCAGGCGTTGCAGGCCTCTCCGCGATTGGCGCCGCCAAAAGCATGGGCGCCATCGTCAGGTCTTTTGATACTCGTCCCGAAGTGAAAGAACAGGTCGAGAGCATGGACGCTGAGTTCCTCTTACTCGAATTCGATGATGAAGACGGATCGGGCGACGGTGGTTACGCGAAGACAATGAGCGAAGAGTTCATTAAAGCGGAGATGGCGTTATTCCTGGAACAAGCTAAAGAAGTCGACATCATCGTCACGACCGCCCTAATTCCGGGTAAACCAGCACCGAAACTCATTACCGCCGAGATGGTTCAGGCCATGCGGGAAGGTAGCGTCGTGGTCGATCTTGCTGCTGAGCAGGGCGGCAACTGCGAACTCACAGAGCGCGACCAGGTGGTCATTCGAGACGGTGTATCAATCATCGGCTATACGGATTTACCCAGTCGGTTGGCAGCGCAATCCAGTCAATTGTATGGAACGAATCTACGCCACCTTTTGACCGATCTGACGCCTGAGAAAGATGGCGAGATTGTTGTCAACATGGAGGACGAAGTCATTCGCGGTGCGACAGTGTGTACCGACGGAAAAACGACGTGGCCGCCACCTGCAGCGAAACTTTCTGCAGCGCCGAAAAAGGCAGCGCCAGCACCAGCGCCAGTTGTGGTTGCAGAAAAGAAGTCGGCAGCCGGTCCGTTTATCGCGGCGGCAGTTGGTGGACTTGCCTTGCTTGGCCTGGGTGCTGTTGCACCACCATCCTTCA
>JABIUH010000363.1 GCA_018701055.1 Woeseia sp.
AGACGTTTTGGTGAGCGCGCCGCAAAAGGGCTGGAGTGGATCGCCCTGCGCCGCATTTGTGATGCTGAGCGATGCTGCGTTGGCAGCCATGACGAATACGACCAGTACGAGCTTTTCCTGCGATCTTGGCAAATGGCTCGACATCATGCGTGCTTACGAGGGCGGGGCGCACGCCTATCATGCGACCATGCCGACAGACGCATTGCGGGAATGTCGCGACGTCATGGACGAGGCGAAAGCCTATGGGTTTGACAAACTACGGGACGAACAACAGGCGTTAGGCGATCGCGTAAGGGAAATGCTTGCGGATAAGGGCATCCAGAGCGTTGCCGCGCCGGGATTCGAGGCGCCAGGCGTTGTCGTTTGCTATACCGACGACGCGGATATTAGCAACGGTAGTAAATTCGCGGCACTTGGCCTGCAAATTGCCGCCGGCGTGCCGCTACAATGTGATGAGCCAGACGGGTTTAGAACTTTTCGTCTTGGCTTGTTTGGACTCGACAAACTGCATAATATTGAGCGCAGCGTGAACTCACTTGAGCAGGCGTTGGATCAGATTCTGTAGCGTCAGCAAACGGACAGATGTGAAGCGACACATACCGTCGTTGTCGCACAGTAAAAATAAGAATAAAAAGGCAAGTACATGCAAATCGAAATCAAACCTCCATATCTTTTGTTCCTGGGTGATGAGCCGGAGCGCAGCCACGCTAAAACCGCGGTTGGCATAGCACATTGGCGTCCTGAGCTTTGTGTGGGGCAATTGCGGCTTCCAGGTAGTGGCGTTGACCTAGGTTTTCCAGACATGGCGCCAGCAGATGCGGCTGCAGCGGGTGCGCAATCTCTCATCTGGGGCGTCGCTGGCGTCGGAGGTCTAATCCCGGAACACTGGATTGCCAGTTTGTTTGCGGCCGTCGATGCGGGATTGGATATCGTCGCCGGTACACATTCATCCTTGAGTGAAATTCCCGGTCTTGCTGATGCGGCAAACAAAGCGGGTGTGCGGTTGGTCGACATTCGTAACCCACCGACGGATCTTCCGATCGGCTCAGGTGAGCAACGCAGTGGTCGTCGCCTATTGATGGTGGGCACAGACTGTGTTGTAGGGAAGAAGTTCTCGGCCTTGGCCATTGCCAAGGAGATGTCCTGTCGCGGCATGAATTGCGATTTTAGAGCGACGGGTCAGACGGGAATCATGATTGCCGGTGGTGGCTTGCCAATCGATGCGGTCGTCTCCGATTTCGTTTCCGGCGCTGCAGAAATGTTGTCGCCCGAGAATGATGCCGACCATTGGGACGTCATTGAAGGGCAGGGCTCACTGTATCACCCGGGTTACGCTGCGGTTACGCTGGGTCTTTTGCATGGTTCGCAACCGGATGGATTCGTCATTTGTCATGAGGCGGGCCGAACAATGATCGAAGCGTTCCCCGGTTTTCAGCTGCCGACGATCCCGCAACTTATCGAACAAACCATTGCTGCCGGACGGGTCACAAGCCCTGATATTCAATGTGTAGGCATTAGCCTCAACACATCTACGTTGCCAGCGAAAGACCGAGCGGAGTACCTCGCCAAGATTTCCGATGCATTAGGATTGCCTTGCGTTGACCCGGTCGCGACCGGTGTCGGTCCGATCGTTGATTACATTGTCGCGACATTTGATTAGGGAAATGAGATGACTTTAGAAGTTGCAGTCGTACAAAAAAATTGGCCGTTGCACAAGCCGTTTAAGATTTCACGTGACGTGCATAATGTTTCCGAGACAATAATTTGTGACGTTAGTGATGGAGAGTTTCGCGGCCGAGGAGAGGCAGCAGGTGTCTCTTATGCGGGCGAAACACAAGATTCGATTCAACAACAAATAGAAGGCGTTGCCGGTGAGTTACGCAGCGGTATCACGCGCGACGAATTGCAGGGGTTGTTACCACCAGGCGGGGCCAGAAACGCCATCGATTGTGCATTGTGGGATCTTGAAGCTAAACGAGGTGGCCAAACGATTTGGCAAATGATCGGTTGGGATCCGCAACCAGTAACGACCGTTTATACGGTGGGAATTGATACGCCGGAAAATATGCAAAAAGATGCCGAATCTCACAATGACCATGCCTTAATCAAGGTCAAAGTTGGGATTGGCGATCCCTTAGAGCAGATTCGTGCCATTCGAGCAGGCGCGCCTAATGCTGGAATCGTTATTGACGCGAATCAGGCATGGGGTATCGCGGAATTAGAGCGCTATGCTCTACCGCTCAAGGAATTGGGTGTGGAGATGATCGAGCAGCCCATGAAAGTTGGCGACGATGCAGCACTTCGGGATTACGAAGCACCGTTGCCACTGTGTGCCGATGAGTCTTGTGCAACGTCGGAGGACCTGGAGCGTTTGCATGGCCTTTATTCGATGGTAAATATCAAGTTAGATAAGACGGGCGGATTGACCGAAGGGCTGCGACTGGTCGAAAAAGCCGAGGCGATGGGATTCGAACTGATGGTTGGCAATATGCTCGGTTCATCGCTGGCGATGGCGCCGTCGTTCGTTGTCGCGCAACGTTGCCGGTATGTTGATATTGATGGTCCATTGCTGCAATCGGAAGACTGCGATAATGCAATGCACTACCAACACGGGCGGGTCGAAGTCTTTGCATCGGAACTTTGGGGTTAGCACGGCGAGATTTTAATGAAAAACAACTGGTTTCAACGCTACTTGTTACCGGGCCTGATTTTTCAGTCAGCGATCATCGCTGGCGCCTATGGATCCGGACAGGAATTGGCGCAGTTCTTCCTAGGTCACGGACCACTGGGTGGTTTGTTGGGAATGCTGGTCACAATGATTGTGTTCAGTGTCGTGCTGATGGCGGCCTACGAATTTGCCAGACGTTTTCAACTATTCGATTACCGGAGTTTCTGCAAGAAACTATTAGGCCCATTTTGGCCACTGTACGAAATTTTATTCATACTGATCATGATTCTGGTGATCTCGATTATCGGCGCGGCCGCAGGCGATATTCTTCGCGATACTTTTGCCTTGCCGACAATTGTCGGTACCGCATCCGTGATGTTTTTGATCGCGTTGCTGGTGTTTTTTGGCACGCCTGCAA
>JABIUH010000328.1 GCA_018701055.1 Woeseia sp.
AAGATCGCCAGATGCCCAGCCCCCGCTCGCCTTCTGCAACCCAAGCAGTTCATCGGTCCAGCGTTGTCGCTCATCGGCAGACACCAGGTCCTCATAATACTTTCCGACCCACAGCATCATCGCACGGTGATGGACTTCCTCAGGTTCGTGACGTTGCAGGTAGCTAAGCATTCGACTTACCCCGGTACGTGCCGGTTCGATATTCGTGTAACTCTTTGGCGCCATTCCCATCGCAATCGTCAACAAGGTCACGCCGTAGTGATCGTCCTGCTCGAAAGGCGGCCATTCGCATTTGAGCCAATCGTCCCAGTTGCCTTCCTCGCTTTGCAGCTTCCATGCCTCACCAAGCGCTTTGCGCGTCGCCGGTCGCAACTTGCCATCCATCTGCATATTGTTGATCGTCAGAAACGCAGCGGGCGCGACGACAATCTCGGTCCTCGGCAGTCCGATCTCATCCCAGGAATCTATCCAGCCTTCGGCGAAGGTGCGAACTTCTGCAACCGCAGGCCGATGTTTAAATATTTTTGGCGGCAGCATTAAATAATAACCATTGGTATGGCAGGTGACACAACCGTGCATCTCGCCCCACTTTACGGCAACGCCGTCGATGAACTGCGCCGCGCGTTCAATATCGAACTCACCGGATGGGTCGTCGGAGCTGTATTCGGCATAAGGCGCCGAATAATCGGGCACTACGACATTGTCAGCGACGTCATGCACATTAACGGACTCTGCGGACATGCAAACCGAGTGCAGCAACACCGCAATGGTTATCAAAATTGATCGCATATTGATCTCATCCCTAATTACACGGTCTACGTTAGCTGGAAAGTTCAAATACTACATCGTTATCCAATCACAGTTGTTCTGTCTAGAACATTCCGTTTATAAGTTTTGTTGCGTCTTTAAACGTTGGATTTGGATCACAAGTGGACCTTTTCAACAATATTAGCGCAATGTCGGCTTCCGGGTGCAAAGCCGACGTTAGGGTCGAACCTTGATTAGCCAGGGCCAACCGTTTCAATTAGGCAAATGTCGTAGGTCCAACATGCTTGGAGGGACTACGACATAACTGACAATTGTCTTACGGCGCGTTTTCCTTCATCTGCGGCGGGACCCCAATGCTGCATCCCCTGAAGTTCTGAATGGGCAAAAGCGATTCGGCCATAACCTTTGCGTATAACATCACTAGGGGTAGCTTCTCCGTTAGTGCCAAAGAAGAAACCCGGTTGCGGCGTTACATAGGCATGGCCCCACCTGTTTAAAATGATACCGGCAATGTCCTTATCCGGATCAAATCCCGTTTCACCAAAAAGCTCCACCATTTGCGCGCGTATCTTTTTTTCGTAGTCTGCATAACTGGTTGAGAACAGCTCAGCCCGCCCACGAATCCCCTGCTCTACCATGCCCCGACCGGGATAGTAGAAAGGCACATAAAATGTCACCAGCGCCGGTTTATCCGGATCAATCTCCGGCTGATAATCACCGACGGTCATTGGTAGTCTGATGTTGCAGGAATTGCCGAAGATACCGTCTCTCCAAACGCAACTGCTTATGCCGAGCTTTTCCAAAAACCGCCAATTTTTAACTGCCACATTAGCAATCAAAAACGGCACATGATTGAATTTGTCATAGGCCTCGTGAATTTCACCGGGCAAGTCTCTGACTACATGCTTGTTTACCCACCCGCCGGTTGCCATCACCAGGTTTTTTGCTTTTACACGATAGGTTTTATTGTTTTTTGAATACGTTACAGAGACACCAGTAGATGTTGCAAGGCTGTCTCCTTCATGCTCCACTTTAACGACAGTTGCACTGAGCCTCATCCTGACGGGGTTGCTGGGATTATCGAGTTCAGAGAATTGAATTTTTCCGTTCATGATGTCGTTAAAGTTGTAGGAACCTTCAATGCCATTCGGAATTATTTTCTTGATGAAATGTCGGGAGAACCCGTCGTTTCCGCCAGGCATCGAATGTCTTACCCAATTGCTCGGTCCGCTGGTGCTTTCTTGAACGGTATTACCGCCCTTGATGGGCATGCCAAGGCCCCTGGCACAATTTGCAGACAGTGCATCGCTGCCGAGCCCAACTGATCCCGCTAAAATCACATCCGCGTGGCGTGTCACGTACGAACTAAAGCCCAGGTGTTCTTCCACGTATTCCTTGTAAGTTACGCTGTCTAACCACTTGTCGAAATTCGGTTGATCGGGCGTCTCAAAATTAAACGAACGCCAATTGGCAAGATCCAGATTGTCATGCTCAGATCCGTCCATATCGGTGTAAGCGCTGTCAATCGGATCAAATGCCCATTTGGCCTTTCCATCCTCATTCTTGCCTAGGTAGTACCCGACGGATGTAATGTCTTCCTGCCAATATTGAAAGCCGTAACTATCTTTGGCCAGTCGGATTTTTTTGTCGGTATTTTTAAGTTCGGCATAGGTGAAATCCATCGAAATTCCCAGCTCAACCATATAACGCACATCCGCGGTGACGTCAGGAAATCGCAATCCATCCTCATTTGAAGGCGCGGAAAAACCGTTAGCTCCTTGGGGACCGATTAGTAAATGCCCATCGACATTAAACTCATTGCGTTTTGACTCGCCACCGAAGACCGGGTGGTTTTCAATCATCAAACATTTTTCATGCGCTTTTGCGATCTTACGATGTTCATTGGCTGCGCCTAAGCCTGCCATGCCCGCACCAACAATGATCAGATCATACGTCTCATCCAAATCAATGATGTCGATGCCGCTACCATCT
>JABIUH010000381.1 GCA_018701055.1 Woeseia sp.
AACACAACCCAATGCAGGCGCTCCAGCATCGCAAAGAACAGCGGTCTATGTCGCGTATTCTGATACCGCATTATTGATCGGGTTAGTTGCCTATGACGATGACCCGTCGGCGATTATTTCCACGGATAGTCGGCGCGATTCTTCGTTGGATGACACTGACAGTTTTCGTGTGATGATCGATGGGCAATTAGACAGGCAAAACGGATACGTATTTGGCACTAATCCGGCAGGCATCGAGTTTGATGGGCAAGTTTCTCGTGAAGGATCCGGTGTATTTATTTCCGGCGGCGACGGCGGTCTGAATTTGAATTGGGACGCACCCTGGACGGTTCGCTCGAAAATTGGCGATTTCGGTTGGAGTGCTGAAATGGAAATTCCTTTTACGTCGCTGCGATTTGGCCAAGGAGCTGAGCAGGAATGGGGGTTCAATTTTGAGCGCCGCATCCGGCGTAACAACGAAGTATCCTATTGGGCGAAAATGGGTCAGCAGAGAGATATCCTGCGCGTATCCGAAGCGGGTTCGATCCGAAATATCGTCGTACCTGTGCAACGTAATTTACAAGTCACGCCCTACGTATTGGGCATCGCGGAACGCGGTGGCGCTTTAAGTGGAACCGAATCGGATTTCGAGTTCGGCGTTGATGCTAAGTACTCGATTACGCCAAGTCTCACACTTGATCTCACCTTGAATACTGATTTTGCTCAGGTAGAAGCAGACGATCAGCAGGTGAATCTCGATCGCTTTAGTTTGTTCTTTCCTGAGAAGAGACCTTTCTTCCTTGAAAACTCCGGTCAATTTACAGTTGGCAATCCACGCGAAGCTGAACTGTTCTTTAGCCGTCGCATAGGCATCGGCGCAGGAGGCGTGCCGACGCCGATCGATGGCGGTGCTCGTTTGTCTGGAAAAATCGGTGATACGACCAACGTCGGATTGCTCTTCATGCAATCTGAGGGCGTCGCCGGTGTTGCGTCAGAAAATCAGTATGCCGTGGTGCGGGTGAATCAAGAATTGGCGAATAGATCGTCGGTCGGATTCTTAGTCGTCAATCGTGACGGTGACGGCAGCTTGTTGGGTAATGACAGCGACGACCAAAACCAAACCTATGCGCTCGACGGACGATGGGGCATCGGTGATAACGGTTTGGTTTCAGCCTGGGCGGCGAAAACAGAAACACCCGGTCTGACCGGGCGAGACGACGCTTTCGGTGTCTCTCATGATTTCAATAATGCCGATTGGTCGACGTCACTGGGTTACGCCCAGGTCGGTGCTGACTTTAACCCTGAAGTCGGGTTTCTCTCTCGAAGTGCCTATCGCAAGGTGACTGGCAGAATATTGCGACGGATTCGGCCAAAAGACCTTTGGAACCTGTTTGAAATTCGGCCGCATATTTCGGCGAACGGATTTTGGGATTTCGATGGATTCCAAGAGACGGGTTTCGTCCATATTGACAGCCATTGGGAATTCGAAACAGGCACGGAAATTCACACTGGAATGAATATTACGAAATCGGGTGTCAAATCGCCGTTCGATATCATCCCAGGTACGACCATTCAGCCGGGAACTTACGACCATAACGAGGCAATGCTGCGTTTAATTGGGGACCAATCCAAACCGTTTAATTTCTCGATGCTCGCGATAATTGGAGGCCGGTTTGGTGGCGATCGGTTAACGTTACAACCCGCGATTAACTATCGTATTGGTGACAAGTTTAGTTCTGAGCTGTCCTATAACTACAACGATTTTGATCTGCCGGTTCCGAATGGAAAGTTCACGGCGAATCTCATGCGATTGCGCTTGTCCTACTCATTTACACCGCAGGTTCTGCTGCAGCTACTCACGCAATACAACGAAGTCAGCGACACAGTATCTAATAACTTGCGTTTTTCATGGCTCCGATCAGCCAATTCAGGTCTCTTCCTGGTCTACAACGAAGTAGACGATCAGGGACTTGGGGCGTTGCCACGCGGGCGTGAGTTTATCGTCAAGTATTCGCATATATTTGATGTCTTAAACTAATCAGAGATGCCCAAGGGCGACCTTGGGCGTTCTTGCCTTCCCGCTGAATTGGCAATAGTGTGGGGCTGACTCTTTTGGGGGGGAAGCCAATGTCACGCACTACTCTGTTGTTTTGCCTATTCGGCACTTTCATTTCATTCGTTGTCGCGGCAGACGAGCGGCCGCGCGCTCGCGACGTTGGCTTGGTCGTCGGCACATTTCCGACCGGGTCGCTGAATGCAATCACTGATGTCGACGGCGTCAAGGTCGGACATACAACGATTATCGAAGGCGATGACATTCGCACGGGCATCACCGCCATTATTCCTGCTCCCGGAAACCTCTACCGGTACCCGGTGCCCGCATGGATTCACGTTGGCAATGGCTACGGCAAGTTAATCGGAGAGACGCAAGTCCGGGAATTCGGTGAGATCGAAACACCGATTCTCTTGACCTGCACTTTGTGTGTTTGGAGTGCCGCGAATGCCCTGAAGGAATGGGTCTATGAGCAACCGGGCATGGGCGAACACACGGTTAATCCAATTGTCGGAGAAACAAACGACGCGCGGGTTAATAATATGTGGGCAGACCCAGTGCAACGCGAGCACGTGTTCGCTGCACTCGCGAATGCCAGCGGTGGCCCCGTCGAGGAGGGCAGCGTAGGCGCAGGCACAGGAACCCAGGCCTTTGGCTGGAAGGGTGGTATCGGCACAAGCTCGCGAGTATTGCCGGACTCCTTGGGCGGTTATACGGTCGGTGTGCTGGTACAGACAAACTACGGTGGTACGTTAACAATGAACGGTGCGCCGGTTGGTCGAGAGCTTGGCACCTATTCCTACAGACAGCAGTTAGAAGCGCTCGGCGAAGATGATCACCAGGAAGATGGGTCGATCATGATGGTGTTGGCGACCGATGCACCCCTTAACGCGCGCAGCCTGGATCGTATCGCCATGCGTTCAATTATGGGTCTTGCACGAACGGGTTCATTTGCGAGCAACGGGTCGGGTGATTATGTGATCGCGTTTTCGACTGACCCCAGCGTGCGTCGTCCGCGTTCCAGTGATGCGCCAGTGAATACGCCATCGCTTGTCAATGAATCAATGTCACCTTTGTTTGCCGCAGCTGCTGAAGCAACTGAGGAAGCCATCTACAACGCGATATTCAAGGCGACAACGGTGACCAGCACGCGCGGTACGCTTGAAGCCATTCCCGTTGAGGATCTCAAACGCATTCTCAAAAAACATCAAGTTCTAAACTGGGACGAGACCATCAGTCCCTAGTTCACGCGCGCAGCGAAACGTAATTCGAAAGAAGGTGATCCCGCTGGCGCGATGGTTGTGAGAACGCCGTCCAGATTAATACGGACAGCATTGGCGGCAATATCGAAACCGTCCCGCCGGTCAAACAGAGTATGACTCTGACCCTAAAAAGCTTACCTGTAGATCGTGCCACCTTTCATCACGAAACTAACATTTTCGAGCAGTGAAATGTCTTCCAAGGGGTTTCCGACGACCGCGATGATGTCTGCTCGCTTGCCAGCTTGAAGGCGACCATGCGTTTCAGCAATATCCAGAAAATCGGCCGCGACTCCCGTAGCCGACTGAATAGCTTCCATCGCGGGCATGCCGGCCCGTACCATCAATGCGAATTCCTGGGCGTTGTCACCGTGTGGCGATACGCCTGTGTCGGTGCCAAAAACAATCGGCACACCCGCTGCGTAGGCTGCAGCGAATGTCGCCTCAATCAGAGGTCCGATAGAGGCCGCTTTTGGGCGTACCAACTCAGGAAAAAAGCCATCAATTTTGGCTTTCTCTGCTACCCAGTTCCCGGCAAGAATGGTGGGCACGTATACCGTGCCGCGGTCCTTCATCAGCTTCATTACTTCTTTCGACATGTAGGATCCATGTTCGATCGAAGCGACACCCGCTTCAACGGCGCGCTTCATTCCTTCCGCACCATGTGCGTGGGCCGCGACGCGTAAACCGTAGTCGGCCGCGGTATCCATGATTGAGCGTAATTCCTCATCTGTAAATTGTGGGTTCTGGCCGCTTTTCGCGACGCTCAATACGCCGCCGGTCGCGGTAATTTTTATCCAGTCCGCGCCTTCTTTGTAACGTTGACGTACGGCCTTTTTAGCATCGTCAACACTATTGACGACACCCTGTTTGGGTCCGGGGTCGGCATCAAAATGCGCCGCCCAACCATTCGTTCCGTCGCCATGCCCACCAGTCGATGCCAGGCTTGAGCCTGCGGTCAGAATCATGGGGCCGGGTACATCTCCGGCGGCGATGGCTTTACGCAAGGCGATAGTCACGTTGAATGCGTCGCCCAGGTTTCGGACTACTGTAAATCCCGCGTGTAGTGTGCGCCGAGCATATTTCGCGGCGTCGTAGGCATAGTCAGCCTCATTGAGTACGAAGCGATTGAGATTGCTGCTGGCCGAATACTGGC
>JABIUH010000280.1 GCA_018701055.1 Woeseia sp.
GCGACGTCGTTGCTCACGCAATCGGTTACGTCGGCGCGCTTAGCACTGCTGATTTACAGCGACTGGATGGCGCGGCGTATGCCGGAACGTCGCACACGGGCAAAACGGGAGCGGAGCATTTCAATGAAGACATGTTGCACGGAGATGTTGGATTTCAACAGGTGGTTACCAATGCGCTTGGCCGACGAGTACCGGCAGAAACACGGGAGTTTTCTGACTCATTGCCAGAAAGTGAAAGTGCACAACCGGGCGCCAATCTATATCTAAGCATCGATCTCGACGTGCAAAAAGCCGCGAGCAAAGCGCTCGAAGGTCGCCGTGGCGCGATTGTTGCCATCGATCCGACAAATGGTGAGATTTTGGCTTTGGTCAGCGCGCCTAGTTTCGACCCCAATGCATTCGCCACCGGCATGAGCACGAGCGAGTACAGCATGCTCCAAAACAACGAAGGACGTCCGTTGTTCAATCGCGCAGTCCGCGGCAGTTACCCACCCGGCTCCACGATTAAGCCAATGTTATCGCTTGCGGCACTTGAAGTCGGCGCAACCAATCTTACTCGGCGCACTGTCTGTATCGGATGGTACAGGTTACCGGGCAGCTCGCATCGTTACCGTGACTGGAAACCGGCAGGTCACGGTGAAGTCGACTTGCATGATGCGATCTCCCAATCTTGCGACGTTTATTTTTATGAAATTAGTCGAGATATTGGTATCGATACAATGCATAAATATCTTAACCAGTTTGGACTTGGCAACGCCACCGGTCTGGACATGGCCGGCGAATCGCAGGGACTTATTCCGTCACGCGCATGGAAGCGCTCCGCCTTTTCCAATCGTGCTGATCAGGTTTGGTTTCCAGGAGAAACCATCATTGCGTCGATCGGACAAGGTTTTATGCTCGCCACGCCGTTGCAGCTAGCGAACGCAACTGCCGCACTCGCAATGCGAGGGGAACGCTTCAAACCGCACATGCTTGCCGCGTTTGAAGACCCGATTACAGGAAAGCGAACGATCATGGCACCAGAACGTCAACCGAACGTTCAAATTGAAAACGAATTTTATTGGGACAGCATCATCGCGGCCATGCATGACGTCATCCAAAGCCCAACCGGGACGGCACGCGCCGCAGGTTTGGGCGCGCCTTATCAAATAGCCGGCAAGAGCGGGACCGCCCAAGTGTTCACCGTCGCGCAAGACGAAGAATACGATGAAGATGAAATCGCAGAAAAATTACGTGATCACGCCCTTTTCATCGCATTCGCGCCACTTGAGGATCCGCGCATAGCAGTAGCCGTTATTGTCGAAAATGGGTCGAGTGGCAGTCAGGTCGCGGCGCCAATGGCGCGCGCAGTGATGGATGCATATCTGGCCTACGATAATGAGATTTAGCGATACACAACGATTGCTTTTGAGGAAAACGACGCCGCTAAGTGGCGTCGGCAATTTGCTGCAACGATTGCATATCGATGGGCCCATGCTGGGCGGACTGTTGTTGATTAGTACCGTCGGCCTCGTCGTCCTGTATTCAGCCGTCGCTCAAAGCATGGATTTGTGGCTGCAGCAGTGCATTCGATTAATAGCGGCCTTAGCGGCAATGTTTGTCATTGCGCAGTTTCCGCCGGACGTACTGCGCCGCTGGACTCCTTGGGGATATCTCGCCGGATTATTCTTGCTGGTTTTGGTTCTCGTCACCGGCGAAGTTGGCCAGGGCGCACAGCGCTGGCTCGATATAGGAATTCGCTTTCAACCGTCCGAAATCATGAAACTGGCCGTGCCTATGATGGTCGCTTGGTATCTGCACGATCGGCAGTTGCCACCTCGATTCATGGATTTGCTTGTGATGGGCGTGATTATCATTGTGCCGACCGTGTTGATCGCGAAACAACCCGATCTTGGAACGTCATTGCTGATCGCTACAGCCGGAATCCTCGTCATCATACTGGCTGGCCTATCTATCCGACTAATGATGTTTCTTGGTCTTGCGACATTACCGGGCGGCTATGTTTTGTGGCAATTCATGCAGGACTATCAGAAACAGCGCGTCCTGACATTGCTTAACCCCGACTCAGATCCACTCGGAGCCGGCTACAACATCATTCAATCGAAGATCGCAATTGGCTCCGGCGGACTGTTTGGCAAAGGATGGACGAACGGCAGCCAGGCACAACTTGAGTTTTTGCCTGAGCGCGATACGGATTTCATATTTGCGGTGATGGGTGAAGAACTGGGCCTATTGGGCGTGCTCGGATTGTTAGGTCTTTATCTTTTTGTCATTGGCCGTGGCCTGACGATTGCCATGCAGGCCCGCGACA
>JABIUH010000230.1 GCA_018701055.1 Woeseia sp.
GTTCTCGTCATTGCGTGGCGCAATTGTCGACGACATCGGAATAATACCTGCCTCTTTTAGTGAATCGAAACGCCGCAGTCTGAGCGCGTCATAACCATCGTCGTATCTTCCGGCATACAGATCCAGGTACTCATCTGGAACTTGTAATGGCCAATGCGGTGACGTGTACGACACCATCGCGAAGAATGGTTTGTTGTCGTCCTTATCTTCGCCGATAAACTCAATCAATCGATCCGTATACAGATCAGTCGAATAGCGACCCTCGGGCCATTCGACCATTTCCGTATCTTCGCGATAAGTCGATCCACCAGTCCTGATGCCCGTGGCATCAAAATGAGAACCGGAACCTTCAAGCAAATTAAAGGCACGACTGAATCCTGCCGCGTGTGGGCTTTTCTCAAGCGTCCTGCCCAGATGCCATTTGCCGACCGTATAGGTATGGTAGCCGGCGTCATTCAGAATCCTGGGCAATGGCGAAATTCGAGATGACAAGCTCGCTTCAAACCCGGGGAACGGCAGACCTACCAGGCCGACGGCGCCTTGCAAACCGACGCCAGCGACATGATTATTATTCCCGCTCAACAACATCGCGCGCGTTTGTGAACACAACGGTGCTGTGTGAAATTGCGTAAAGAGTACGCCCCGCTCCGCAATCGAATCGATATTGGGCGTTTCGATATCTCCACCGTAAGCACCGACATCCGCGTATCCCAAATCATCTGCGATAAGCAACAAGATATTTGGACGTTCGTCCTTTGTTACTTGCGCATTCGCCATGCCCGACAGCAAAAAGATCGCGGCCGAGCTCCACAAAATTAACGTAAAAAAGTGTTTGGTTTTTCCCAGTAGCACTTCAAATCCCCCCGCAATAATGCAGTCACTCTACACTTTCCTTCCCTGCTTCGTGAATCGAGGCAGTGAAAATTTCGTGCGCCAAAATCGCCAGTTTCGAACCGGTAACTGAGAGCTTGCATTCAGGTGGACGATTATCTTGATGAAAATCAGAATCTTAACCACTTGATCAAAATTTGACCGAGACTGTTAATCACGTGTTTAGCACCATTCATGCATTCGAAGGTTCAGATGCAATAAAAGGCGCGACAAGAATTGCCGATCAGGTCCGTTCCTGACTCAACATAATCATTCAGAATCACGTTGCAATGAATCGCCTGTTAGAAATAGCCCATTCGGCAACGCCCGGAACTCGGATTCAATTCCGTCGGGAACTTTATGGAAACAAAGACATACGCCGTTTTCTGCGCGACGTGCTCTCCATGGCGAATGCGTCCCTTATGGGTAACCGATATATCCTGATCGGGATTAGCTTTAGTCGAGGAACGAAAAAGGAGGTCGTAGGCGTCGATCGTGCAGATATTACCGGCAAACCTGCCTACCAAACGCTGGTCCTGGACCACATCGAACCCCCTATTCAAATTGCCTACCATGCCGTAGAGATTGAAAAAAAACGTGTTGGTATCTATGAAATCGGCGACTGCCAGGATAGGCCGTACATGATGCGGGTCGACTTTTCTGAGCGACTGCGTCGCGGGGACGCCTACATGCGAGTCGACAAAACCGCCTTAAAAGTAGGTCGTCGCGCACTATTACAAATGTTCGATCAGAGAACCGAAATTGCTGTACCGGAAGATTCAATTGAAATCGGATTTCCAGGGGAGGTTATTCAAAAGAAACTCACTGTTCCAACGGTCTATTTGCGCCGCCTGCCATCTTTGCTTGAGCACGGAAAGTTGAGTGAACTTGCCGGCATCCGAAGTGAATCCAAGAACTCAGGCTCAACCACGACGATGGCCAGGCTGACTCACATGCGACTATTTGGTTCGGACATGCCTTATGAGAATCGTAGCGAAACTGGAATCATGCAAGAAATCGATCAGATTGATAAGAAACACGAAGTTCACGATCAAAAGTTCCTATTCGAAGACAACGCATTAAAATTGCAATTGACGATTCTTCATCAGGGTGACGGGCCATTGGAAAACGCATGGCTCAAATTGGCCTTGCCTAATCATCGTGCGCTGCATATCGCAGAAACGCTTCCAAAGCTCAATGTCAATGGTGGCTCAGATCAACATGATGTATTGAATTTTTCAAATTATCCCGCTGTATCTTTCCAGGGCGACAGAATCCACGCATTAGTCAATGTCGGAGCAATACCTGCAGGGGTACCGGTAAATGCGTTCGAAATTCCGCTGCACATATGTGTTGGCTCAGATTTGGCTGGCAAACAAATGACCATGCGTTACGAACTCTTTGCCAGCAATCTAAATCAGGGATCGAAAGGCAAGCTCACCATCGTGTTCCGAAAACCTGCTGCGCACCAGATTAGCGATTTTTAGCGTTGGCGCACCAGCGCAGCCAGTCTCCAATTCAGGTCGACGCTCCGTAGACAATTTCATGTAGGCGCGGTCTCACTTCGAGCATTTCTTCCGGAGTCAGCGCATCCAATTCGTGCGGAAATACCAACCACTCAGACGTTTCCCGCAGGAAGAAATCTGGTTTCATATCGGTTTCATTGCGCGTGGGCTTAAACCATGGCACGGCGACACGGATTTCATCTGGGGTATTGCCGCGTGCCCGCGTCGTGATTTCATCGACCACTGCCTTGATCGTATTACCAGTATCGAAGACGTCATCGACGATCAGCACCCGATCTTCGCGGCAAATCTTCTTAATAATGTAATTTAGCCCATGCACCGCGACCGCACCTCTCTCGTCCACGCCTACATACGACGAGGTCCTGATCGCAATATGATCTGAATCAACGCCGCAATAGGCGAGAACTTCCTGCAAAGCCATGCCCACCGGTGTACCCCCGCGCCAGATTGCGATTATCAGCGTGGGCTCAAAACCACTTTCGAGAACCTGCAGACCTAGTCGGAACGAATCTTCTAGCAAGTCTTGTGCAGAAAGCACTGTCTTATCCATTGCATCGCCTTTTTATCGTTATAATGCAGCGACAATATTACACGCAAAATCCGCAGCGATAAAAAGAAGAAGAACCGATGCAGAAAAAATTTGTTGCAGCAAACGATTTACTGCTGGACTCATTCCAACTCGCGGCCAATATTCACCAATCTGGGTTCAAACCTGACTTTCTGGTCGGTCTTTGGCGCGGCGGCAGCGCAGTCGGCATCGCAGTGCAAGAAGGACTAGACCACTTCGGCGTCAAAACCGATCACATCGCGATTCGGACGTCTTACCGCGGTCAGGGTAGTTACTCGAAGATGGTTAACAAGGCCGGATCCATTCGCGCCCACGGATTGCGCTATCTCCATGAGCGCGTGAATGAAAGTAGCTCTATGCTCATCGTCGATGATGCCTACAGCACTGGCTCGAGCGTCAACGCAGTCATCAAGCAATTGGCCAAAAAATCCCGCCGCAACTTGCCACATGATATTCGAATAGCAACGGTTTGGTACCGGCCGACGGATCGCACGATCAAGCCACCCGATTTCTTCGTCCATGAAACCAGCGATTGGCTAGTGCTGCCTTATGAGCTTTCCGGAATGTCGATCGAAGAACTGCGTCAGAACAAGGCAGAAATTCGTCCCGTCATCGATCGACTCGAATCGCTCATAGAATCCCGGAAAAGGCCGGCAGCTTAGATGATTAGCGTAATCGCTTGACCGAGCGCAAGTACCTGGACGTTGTCGATGCTCGGCGCGCGATCAACGATCAAAAATTCTTGGCCCGCTTCGGTCGCTATTAAAGGCATATGCCAGACACCGCGACGGTAGTTTATTCCCTGCCGTCCGTTGGTGGTAAATGCGCGCAAATCTGCTGCATCAACAGATTCACCAAACGGCGCGACGACCACCGTAAACGCGAATTCGTTTAGAGGAATGAAGGCCTGACTACCGAGCGGATGCCGTTCGACGAGCTCGAATCGGTATGGCAGCTCCACCGGCACTTTGGCAACGGCAATACTAATGGCGACATGACCGTCGTTACTACCGTCAACATTAATCTTGGCAAGATCATCGAAACGCTCAAATCGCGCCTCATTCATAGCCGCCATACTGTTTTTCGATGTCTCGATGACATCACCGTATGGAGCGAAAGCTTTAGCGCTTAATGGCTCAGCATTTAGCATCAACTCGCTCAACTCACCTTGCCTCTTACTCGAAAGCGACTAATGCCCCCATCGGGAAAAATATTCAGCCGTACGTGAGAGACGGGACCGATCTCAGGCAGATCCGAAAATGTCCGAGACTCGTCCATCTGCAATTTGCTCTCCGGCAATATCACTGGCCAGTTTTCGCTTTGTCCTGCAATGTCATGACTGTCGGTCACCATGGCTGCGCGTACTTCAGCTCGATCCGGGTAATTACCTTTAAAATACGCGGTATCAATTTCCAGCGCCTCAACGACGCCAGGCTTGCCAAGCTCGAACACCGCCCAGTCGTTACCCGGTCCGCGACGCCTTGCCGTTTCCCAACCGTCACCCATGTATGTTCCAAGATCAGGCAAATTCATATTGTGCATGCTGCCGTAGTGCTCATCGCTGCAACACAGCGCACGACCACCATTGCGCATGCTAATCAAGTCGACAGTTTCACCTGGTGTGAAAAGACTCTCATCCGGGCGGACCTCACCAAAAATGCGCAGTCGTGCAACACCGCCATCAGGATAAATATTCAGTCGCAAGTGTGTCGCTAGCGTTTCCGTTTCTACCGCGAAATAATTACTCGCATCACCTTTCAGATCACGACGAGATAACAAACTACTCCATCCGGCGTCTTCTCCCGGCAAGTCGGCATCGCTGGTACATACGTCAATCGATGCTGCCGGCGCGTAGTTCCCTGTAAAGAAACGGGTGTTGACATCAAAACCTCGGATGACGCCCGGAATACCTAACTGAATGATGCAGTGATCGTAGCCTTCGACACGTTTACGTCGCGACTCCCAACCATCCATCCATTTGCCATTGTCGTCGTACTTGTCCTCTATCCAAACCGGTTCGGGTACGTCAATGAGCCTTTCTTTCGGCCCGAAAAAATCGTCCGTCGCGCTCACAACTTTAGTGCCAAGTCGCGGCTGCTCAAGGCGTATCCACTGGTGAAAAGGATTGTCGTTGTTCATTGCTGTTCTTCCGCCGCGAGTCTTAGCCGCGCTATCTTGTGAATTTCTGCAATTGCCTGTTCGAATTCGTCATCCTGATCATTCGACAATCGGGTCTCGAACGCGGCAAGAATTTCGTGCCGACTGCTATTTCGCACTGCCATTACAAAAGGAAAATCAAATTTGGCTTTGTAGCGTTCATTTAAATCTTGGAACCTCGCGAATTCCTCGGGCGAGCATTGGTCGATGCCAGCGCTGGCCTGCTCCTCGTTTGAGGCCTCAGTAAGCTCGCCAGCGATCGCCGCACGGCCCGCAAGATCCGGGTGCGCTTTGATTAAGGCAAGACGTCGTTCCTGCGATGAATTGTCCACGCATTCCGCAAACAACGTAGCCAGTTCTTCAATGTCTTGTACTTTACCGGCATCAACCACTGTCTGTTCAGCGACCCACGCCGAGTGCTCATAAATGCCACCGTAGCGCGCGACGAATGCCGCTTCATTTTCGCCATCGTTACTCATTCGAGGATAAATACCATGCATCGACGAGTGCTCGCTCTGCCACGCTCATTTCTGTCAAGTTGCCGATGGGCATCACCTGCAAGACGACCGTTTGCTGATGTATTCGTGTCGCTTCGGCCAGAATTTGTTCATCTGTATCCAGAATAACCCCGCCTGGCGCAGCCGGAAAGGCCGGGTGCGTTGGCGCAGCCGAATGACAAATCGTGCAACGCATTTCGATTACCGGTCGCACCGTCGCCAGGTTAACGTGCTCATTGGTCGTAGCACGAGAGGCCGGCGCCAAAGCCGCGGCCAGCGCGCCTATTAATATTGCAGCGATGATAATCGGCCAGGGGGATGGCTTACCTCGATGGCGCGCGACAAAATAAATCCTAATCAAAGCGCCAATCAGGGTAATCGTAGTCAGAACAAGCCAGTTATATTCATGACTGTAAGTCAGCGCATAGTGATTGCTCGTCATGACGAACAACACCGGCAGCGTAAAATACGTGTTGTGAACGGAGCGCTGTTTTGCGCGGATACCATCCGCCGGATCCGGTTGCTCGTTCTGCTCAGAGGCCTGCAGCATGCGTCGCTGCCCGGGAATAATCACCATCAGGACGTTTGCCACCATTATCGTTCCGAGAACCGCACCAAAGTGAATGTAGGCGCCTCTTCCGCTGAACAATTGACACAAACCCCAGGCAAGAAGCGCGATCATCGCGAACAACACGACAGCGAAAACATTTTCGTTCTTGCCGAGCGGTGAACGACACATGGCGTCGTAGACAACCCAACCGCCCACCAAAAAACCAATCGCAATTCCAATCGCTGTAGTAGGACTCAGGTCCGCTACAGACTTATCAATTAGATAGACCTCTGCACCGTACCAATAGACCAACGCCAACAAGAACATGCCGGTGATCCAGGTGGTATACGCCTCCCATTTGAACCAGTGCAGGGTTTCAGGCAAAACAGGCGGCGCGACTCGATATTTTTGGGCGTGATAAAAGCCACCCCCGTGCACCGACCACAATTCACCGCCAACGCCCTTTTCATCGTCGGCGGGTTCCTTCGGCGCTTCCAGAGAATTATCGAGCCAAATGAAATAAAACGATGACCCGATCCA